>JAQTRT010000251.1 GCA_028711675.1 bacterium
CGGACGCAGGAGTTCTTTTTCATCGTTCACAAACTGCTACCAAATAATTTGACAATGAATTAATAATCAATAATTTTGTTCGTAGATTGAACATTCCCAGGATTTTCCTTTAGCATGGTTCGCCGGCAAAGGGAAAAAGATTATTGAAAAGACCGGAAATTTACTTTTTTACTCGATCTATCATTCAAACCAATGATTTTTCCATAGGGAAGCTGTTTTTTTAAGGAAATCAACGATTAAAAAAAAGATTTCATCCGTCCGGACCAGCCTCATCATCGAATAAAAATGAACAATCCTTTTTTCCAGAAAGACCATCTTACCCTGATCCTGACCCTGCGATGCAACCTGGACTGTTCCTTTTGTTCTGGCGTGAAAAGCAGAATTTCCATGGATCCTGAAACAGCCCGCCGGGCCGTCGATCTCTTTCTCCCCCTGGAAGGAAAAAGAAAGACCATCAAGTTCTTCGGCGGTGAACCTCTCCTGGAATTCGGCCTGCTTAAAGAAACAGTCATTTACGCGGAAAAAAAAGGAAAGGAATTGGACAAGGACCTGAAATTCACGATCACGACCAACGGTATCCTTTTAACAGCCGGGATACTGGCTTTTTTCAAGGAGCATGGCATTGAACTGGTCATGAGCTCCCATCACCTGCATCATATCAGTAAAAAAATCCTGGCCCTGGCCCGGAAGCTCCCTCAAATGTGTCTGAACATTGATATCTTCCCGGGAACGGCAGGAACACTCTCTTCCCGGTTCATCCGCTATCACAGGGAACAATTCAACCGGTTCAATCTCTTACCCCTTTATTATGTCCCCTGGAAGGATAAGGAGATACGGGACCTTAATACTGAACTTGAGAAGATCAAAGACCATCTCTTTCAGCATCCGGAGATCCAGCTGGCCAACCAGGAGGCAAGAGGAGAGATACCCCTGTATAATTCCTGCTATACCGCTGATCCGGAAGGGAACATATACAGCAGCAACATCATACTTTCCCGGCAGTTCAGCGGACAAAAGGAACTGTTCCTGTTAAAGGACCGGAAAGGCCGGGACACGGAGAAAGGTTTCCGGACTTCCCTCAGGCCGGTTGTCATGAAGAACCTGGATAAAAAAACATTGAAGTCGACCTTTCGCACGGATAAAGCCTTAAGCCATTTCATTGAAAACGCGGAGACCCAAAGGCCTTTAAAAAGAGCTGATATCAAAGTGGGATATTCCTGCAATAATCTCTGTAAATTCTGCGTGCAGGGAAGGAAAAGAGACCTTCTCCTGGACAAGACCACGGATAAACTCAAACGCGTGTTAAGCGAAGCCCGGCGCACATGTCAGCAGATCGTTTTTACCGGCGGCGAACCCACCGTGCGTCCGGATTTCCTGGAGCTGGCGGCGTATGCCAGGTCTCTGGGATTTAAAAGGATCCAGGTCCAATCCAACGGCCGC
Source organism: bacterium (assembly GCA_028711675.1). Taxonomy (GTDB): domain Bacteria; phylum Spirochaetota; class JAHITG01; order JAHITG01; family JAHITG01; genus JAQTRT01. Next base: position 1,441 of record JAQTRT010000251.1, read on the forward strand.
ATGTTCGCCTATAAAAGGTTCTGCCGGGAGGCTGTGGATGCGGGGGTCAACGAGTTCGGGCTGGCCCTGCACGGCCATATCCCCGAACTGCATAATTACCTTACCTCTTCCGAAGCTTTTCACGAGACCGTACAGGGTTTCAGGAACCTGAAAGCCCTGGGACAATCCGTTTTCTCCAATACCGTGATCACGAAATCCAATTACCGCCATCTTCCGGAGATCAGCCGGCTGCTGGTCTCGCTGAAGGCAGACCAGTTCCAGTTCGCTTTTGTCCACGCCCTCGGTTCGGCGCAGCAGAACTTTTTCTCGGTCGTTCCCAGAATGTCCATGGTCATCCCTTATGTTAAAAAAGGCCTGGATACCGGGGAGAGAGCCGGGGTCAGGGGAATGACCGAAGCCATCCCCTACTGCCTCATGGCCGGCTATGAACAGTATATCGCGGAAAGGTTCATCCCTTCCACGGAGATCTACGAGTTCAACGTGAAAGTGGAATTCGACAAGGTCAGGCCTGTCCTGGCCAAAAAAAAGGGCAAGGAGTGCAGGACATGCCGGTATGACCGTATCTGCGAAGGGACCTGGAGAGAGTATCCCGCACGATACGGTTTTTCCGAGTTTAAACCGGTCACGGGAGCATCCCATGAATAAAAAAGAACGGCTGACAAGATATTCCGTCCCTTTCAACGGCGACCTCTCCCTGATGGAAGAGGTCTTTCAGACCGGAAAGATATACGAGGTTTATTTCGCCGCGCCGCGTGAATATGACCTGAGCAGGCAGGACCCAAGCAGCGAAAGGTTCAGCAGGAATAAGATCAGTACCTTATTGAAATTAGCCGCGCCGCACAAGATCAGGACGAATTTATTGTTCAATTCCCCTCTCCTCTCCATGCGGGACACAAAAAAAGAGATAAGATACGTCCATTCGATCAAGGCACAACTGAGTTCCGTTACCATCGCCGACCCTTACCAGATCGCGAAATTCAGGAAAGCATTCCCCGGCCTGAAGATCGAAGCTTCGGTCATCATGAACCTGGACAATTATGCCAAGATCAGGAAGATACTGGATTACGGGATCGATGTCGTTAACTGCCCCATCGATCTGAACAGGAACGGGAGCGAACTGAAAAAAATCGCGTCCCTGAAACGGTCCCATCCCGGTTTCATGATAAAACTGCTGGCCAATGATGAATGTTTTTACGGCTGCCCTTTCAAGCCGTACCATTATTTTTTCCAGGATATGCAGGAACTGCAACGGATCATCCCCCCGGACAGGGACAGGAACGATGATTTCGGCCATACCTGCATGGCAGCCTCCCTGGATTTCACGGAATTGGTCAAACGGCCTTTTATCCGGCCTGAGGACATCGGTTTTTACAGGCGAAACGGATACGGCGACATCTTTAAATTATGCAACCGGATGAACGAGACGCCCGTCCTGAGGAAAAAAATCCTGGCTTACCTGGATGAAGAATATGACGGGGACCTGCTCGATATCATTCGCCTTCCCAGACGTTCCGCCACCCTGTATTGCGTCAATAAAAGTTTTCCCCGCAGCTTCATCCGGACCGTGACAAACTGCGATAAATCCGGATGCCGGACATGCACTTACTGTAAAAAAACAGGCCGGGCCGTTTTTAAAAGGATCAAAGCGTGAAAAAAATCCGGCGTTACAGGATCAACTTAAGGGAGATCAGGATCAATCTGGAGTGCAACCAGGACTGCCCATTCTGCAACACGGACGAGAAAGCCGAGAACGTCATCCTGGACGAAAAGAGCATCAGGAAGAAGATAAAGACCTGGTCAGGCCAGGGGATCAGGTATTTATCGATCACGGGGAGGGAGCCCACCCTTTATCCCGGGATCATTGATCTTGTGAAATGGGCCGGAGAATGCGGTTACAGGAAAATATCACTGCAGACCAACGCGCTCCTCTTCAGTGATAAAAATTTCGGCCGCCGCCTGAAGGAAGCGGGATTGAATGATATTTTTATCTCCTTCCACTCCTGCCGTGAGAAGAACTATAACCGGATCACGCGATCCCGGACATTCCGCCGGGCCGTATCAGGAATAAAGAACATACTGACTTTAAAGATAGAAACCACTATCAACATCGTGGTGAACAGCCTGAATTACAAAGAACTGCCTGACCTTGCGGATTTTATCAGCCGGCAGTTCAAGGGTACCGGTCACGTGACTTTTTCATTCGTAGCGCCGGCAGGGAAAGCCGGGAAGAACAGGTGGATCATTCCCAGAATATCCCTTATCATACCTTATCTTACCCGTGCTATTGAGAAAACAACAGCAAACGGGATAAATGTCCGGATCCCGTCCCGGTGCGGTTTCCCTGTCTGTTTTCTGCCGGCTTACAGCGGTCTTTTTGACGACCTGACCACGATCCACCCCTGGAACAAGACCAAGATGCAGGGCAAGATAAAAACGCTTAAATGCAGGCTTTGCCGGTTCAACGACCGCTGTTCCGGCTTCTGGAAGGATTATGTAAGGCTATATGGCTTTAAATAAAAAAAACAAGGAAAGAAAAAAGAAGATCATTGATTACCTCTGTTCGCGCGTGGAAGACCAGGACACCTCGCCGTCCATCCTCCAGCTTTGCCTGACCACCGCCTGCCAGCTGAACTGTTCTTACTGTAAAATGGGCATGATATCCCCTCCGCGGACGATGAGCTTATCCACGCTAAAAAAAAGCATAGATTTCCTTCTCACCTCCCGGGCCGATGTCATCACTTTTCAGCTCTTCGGCGGTGAACCCCTTTTACAATGGGACCTGGTCAGGAAAGGGATCGAATATTTCAGACAAAAGAGCAGGAACAGGAAGAAGACATACGAAGTGAGCTTAACGACCAATGCCGTGCTCCTGACCGGGGAAAAGATTAACTTTTTTAAAAATGCCGGCGTGGATTTCGACATTGTCTTCAGTTTTGACGGAGTAAAAAAAACACAGAACGCGAACAGGCCTCCGTTCAGGAAGGCACTGGCCGGAAGATACTTTAACCAGATCATCCGGAATTTAAAGGAACTGATCGCCTCGA
>JAQTRT010000252.1 GCA_028711675.1 bacterium
GATCGTACGGATGAGAATATTGGTATACACCGCCCGCCAGGTCTGGGTCGTGGGGAAGGTGCCGTTATTGGCATGCCCGAGCATGATGCGCAGATTATTCGTGATGGGAAAGGAGGTATCACGCAGATAACAGTACTCATTGGGATAAGCATTGCCGTCCGAGGGATCGGGATTGACGTAAAAACCCACGCGGGAACCGTCGTACGTTATCCTTATCCCCACATCATTATTGTTTACCGCGCCGCCGTTGTAATTGTATTCCAGATTATACGGCCCTGTCGTGAGATCGGCCTTTTTATTATCCGGCCGTTTAACATTTGTGAGAAAACACCTGTTCTCCGCGCCTTTATAATAACCCCACCGCGAACTGGTTCCCCAGATATATTTCATGCCTTCATAGAAATAAATATAATTATCCAGCTGGTGCCAGTTGCTCTCCTTTACGTTGTTCTCCTCGATGAGCCAGATATTCACTTCACCGCAGTCTTCCGGCCATCCGCTGGAATTACCGTGCCACATCCTGGATGAGGTGCGGACCAGCTCGAAACCGAAAGGCTCGTATTCGCTGGCATTAAAGGTCCTCCGGCCATACAGGTTCGTCAGTTTCACACAACGCCCCACCCATATCATGTGATAAGAATAGCTCCCGTCGTTGATCAGAGGCATACCGGTAATGTTCAGTTTCCGGTCTGACACGATCTGCGTGGCAGTACTGGCATTATTCACGATGAATCCTTCCCGGCCGTACCGGTAATCCAGGTCCCAGCAATTGGAGAATCCGGAACCGCTTGAAAGACCGTCAGAATAATAAAGGGAGGCGAAAGCCGTGGAAAGACCAAAGATACCGATCCAAGCCAATAAAAACAAGCTCAACTTACTGTTCATTGGTCTAGACTGTGACATTATAACTTCCTCATTCTGCCTTATTTAATTAAAAGTATGGTACCGGTATAGGTATCCCCGCCCGCCCTTATCTGGAACATATAGATCCCGCCCTTGACGAGCTTCCCTTTCTCATCCTTGCCGTCCCAGGCCTGGGTACATTGCCTGGTCTTTCCGCTTAATTTATAGTTTCGGACCCTCTCTCCCTGCATATTGAAGATACCCAGTTCTACCGTGTCCCGGCTCTCCGCCAGCATGAACGAAATAGGGGCTTCCTGGAACAGGTTCCCTGAATAAGGCGTAAACGGATTATTGCCCACCTTCACATAGTATATCTTACCCTCTCCCTTATTCACAGCTACGAGGATATATTCACGGTATAAATAACGCACCTGTACATGGACCGTGCTGGTAACCTTGTCCACATCACCGCCCAGCAGGACCCAGTCCCTGGAAGCCTCGTCCCAATAAGCCGCAGCCAGATCCTCTTCCTTCCAGCCCAGGGAAGAGATAAGCTCCCGATCATAGTAAAGAACCATCTCGCATTCCGCTTTAAATTTGATATAAGACAGGTCTGTCTGTGTCAGGTCCTCAATATCAAACAGGTAAACAGGTATGTTTTGCGGAGCCTCGATAGTTTTAATTATTTTATTCCTGGAGAAGGCCGATATCTGGATTTCGGTGATGGCTTGTTTAAATATCTCCAGGAAAAAACTGTCAAACAAGGTCCCTTCCGGAACGATGAACTGCGTACGCCCCGAATCATCCCTGGATTTGCATTTCCTGACCTGCTGCGACAGTTCTTTTGAGTTTAATACTTTATTCTTCAATAAAACATCGTTAACATGCTGATACACCAGTTTTTTATTAACCAGATCGATCTGTACATTATTCCGCTGGATGGTTATATTCTCGATCCCGTAACTGTCCGTAAGATAATCACTGCTGGAAAACGAAAAATGATACACGCCTTCCGGTACTTTATCGATTTTATATTCCACGCCTTCGCGGGTCGTATAGGTGACAGACCGGGCGGCTGCCCCGGATCCGACCGGATACAGATTGATGCTCACGTTCAGTTCAGACGGGAACACACGGCCGAAGACAACTCCCCATTCCGGTTTTTCTATCTCCAGGGTCTTTGTTTCGCCTTGAGGGATATAAGTGTCCTGCTCGATGCCTCCCGCATGGTAACAGGCCTTTGCTTGCAGGAACATGGTCTTTGCATTGGTAACGATATAATAACCGTTTATTTCAATGATATCATTATTGAACGGTCCGATATTTGTATCCTCTGCAGTGTAATCAATAATGATATTCGTAGGGGTTAAAATGATGGCGTTCTTCTCGTTCGTGAGCAGCTTACTGTTGAAAAAAAGCTTGTTCGTGAAGAAAGAATATCCTGTCACATCCGTGAAAGCCGACAGTTTAAAATCGATCTTGAGCCATCTGATCTGGGAACTATAAGATAAATTCTCGATCTTATATTTCAAGGGTGTTCCGTCAAAATTCATGCTGAAATTCGTGTAAATGGTATATAATTTAGCGGGCTGACTGTAAATGTATGCCAGTATGGAATTAGGTTCAAAGATAAAGCTCACCTTCGTGCTTTTTCCCGGTTTGGTCCCGGCAGACGCACTCCCTCTGCCGTCATGGTTATCCACAGATATACCGATATAAACATCCGTATTATAGGTAACCCTGTCATAACCCAGTATCCATACTTCATCCGTCTCACCGGGTTTTAAAAGACCGCTGGTGTCACCTGCATAGGATAATGTAATAGAGGAGGGTCCCATTTTAATCTGTGTTCCTTCATCAAAGATATGACTGCTGGAGATCGCCTGATAATTGGTAAAGACCGGGGGGATATGGATAATAGCCTGGTAGATGGAGTTCTGGGCTGTCCCGGTATTTTCAATGAACACCTTGAAAGAATTAGTCACATCGTTGACGTAGAACTTATTATTGCTCTTGGCCACTACGTAACATAAGGCCGCAGCCGGAGGATTACTATAATATACATTCAAAGAAAGCCCCGGTGTTCTCCTGCTTGGGACCAGGCCTGTCCCGTTATCGATCAGAGCGTGACTCCATGTGAGATTGGTAAATCCGCTCTCCAGAGTATCGAAAGCCGTAAACTGAACCGTATCGAATAAGCCGCTTGTAAAATTCTTGTAATACAGTGTGACCGAACTTTTATTATTGTTGTTATTTGTGGCCCGGCTCGAGTTGATATTTTTAATGTTCGTATAAAAAGAAGAAACCGTCAGGACGCAACGTTTGATCTCCGAAACAGCTGTCCCGTCCTGCTTGATATAAAAGCTGAGCCGGTTGCTGGCCACGGTGGATTCCGCGATATTAGGCGAAAGAGAACATGATGGCGGTGAAACAATTTTCAGCGAATAGGACCCGTACGCATTGGTCGAACTTCCGTAATTGCTCGCCACGGCTGAAAAAGGATAAGATAAAAGATTAGTCTCAGAATTGACGATACGGAACATAATCACATCCGTGTTCCCGGCAATAAAAGAAAGATACTTCAGAACGACACTGCCGTTATCATAGTTCGTCTCATCGGCCAGCGTGCTCTGGATATCCGGTTTTTCCAGGCCCTGCGTGAAAACTGCGGGCAGAGTAATCCTGAGCTGGAGGATCTTATTACTCCCTCTTCCTTCGTTCCGGACATTATACCGGACAAGATTGGTGCGGGAAGTGGAGTAGATCTCATCCGGCAGAAGGGAAATACAGGCTTTGGGGCTGGGCATGCAGAAAGCCGTCACATCCGTCTGCCCCGATACATGGGGCACGCTCACATCGATATAATTGGCACCTGAAGTTGTGTACCGGGCCTTACCGTACCAGTGGACATTTGTAAAACCCTGGCTGAATGTATCCGCAACAATCATGGTGATGGTATCCATCTTTAAAAAGCCGATATTAGTCCCGGTCGTATAATCAAGCCTGATCCGGTCCGTATACTTCGTATAACTGCCGGCTTTGATGCTGGTGACCGAGAGGCCATTGGTGATAAAATAAGGGGGAAAATAAATGTCGAGATAAGTAATATCATTCCCCACAGAACCCGTATTTTTAATATAAAAAACAAATGAGTTCGTGCTGGATGTTGTGTCGATCACGGAAGGTGTGATATAAGATTCGGCCGCATAGGTAGGCTGATAGATCCCGATGTTCAAGCTGTCGGGAAACAGCAGCCCGACATTGGTCAGACCGGACATATTGGTCGTGCTGCCTGCTTCCACAATAAAACTCCCGGACATGGCGTTTGTGGCATTATCATACCCCGTAAAACGGATAACGTCTTTCTTCCCCACCTTCAAGTTGGTGGAAAACTGATAATAAAGGACCAGGATCGCGGAGTTAGTATACTTCACGTTCGCGGATATGAGCGAACTGGTGATCATGCTGATATTGGTGATGAATCCGGGCGGAGTGATCCTGATCATGCGTATATTATTCCCCGATATACCGTTATTGGTGACGGTCAGGTAGAAAGAAGTATCTATATAATCGACCCCGATGCTGTTGGGCGTGACCTTCGCCAGGGCTTGGGCAGGCGGA
>JAQTRT010000253.1 GCA_028711675.1 bacterium
TGAACGGCGTGGAGGTCATGCTTTCCGCCAGGTTCATCAAGATCGACGAGGAGAACCGCTATCCCGTGCTCCAGGGCATTGCTTTAAAGAAGATAATCCCGTAAGACGACCGGCCGCAGAACCTGTCTATGAAGATCAATACAGATAAAAACAGAAACAATAACTATATATAAGAATAAGATTGCTTCGCCTTCAGCTCGCAATGACAACAAAAAGGGAACAAATAAAATAAAAAGGCCCTGGTTGAGCAGGGCCTTTCATAATCACTTTTCACAACAGGGTCATTTTCCATGGCCATCCGTGGTTCCGTCTGTTGTCCCGGAGTCCCTCTTGCCTTTACCCTTGCCGGCTCCCCTCATCTGCTCACGTTTAGCTTCGGCTTTCTCTTTCTGCGACATGGACTTGTCCTTTAACTGTGTCCGGGTCCTTGTCCGTTCCTGTATCCGGTCCGCCGTTTCCTTATCGATCTCGTTCCGCACGCGGATCTGAAGCTTCTGCTGATCGCCGGCTTCATCATCCTGTCCGGATTTCTCCTTGTTCTGCGTGCGTATCCTGTTCTTCACGGCCTTGTCCAGACCGTTCACGCATGCCTTCACGCTCATCTTAGTGGCTTCCTTACGGGAAATCCCGGCTTTCAGGCACTCATTATAACTGTGATTGGCCATAAGAGCCACTTCCGCGGCAACTCCGCTCCCGCTTTTTGAGGCCTTTGATTTCTTCAAAGCCTTAATGACCGTATCACCGTCCAGTTTATACTCTTTTTCCGTACGGACACGGTTCTGGTACTGATTCCTCAGGGCATTCACGATATTCTCGGATTCTGAGGCAGTCAGCCGGACCTCTTTTTCCAGCCTGGTCTTCAACCGGGCCAGGTCCGTCTCTACGGCATCCTGGCCGAACAGGACTGCGCTTCCCATAACCAGGCTTGCCAGCATCAGCGACACCATTAACTTTTTCATACTGAACCTCCTTTAAAGTACCGGCCGGTACTCTTTTTTCTCTCTACTTATACTATACCGCTTCCGGGCGGATATGTTTCATTTAAAAAAAGATCTTTACCCCTGCCTGATAACGGACAGCACTGCCCTTGAGAAAGTAATCATTGGAATCATCACGATAAAACTCATACTCCCCGTGGATGTTCATAAAATCGGTCAGGTTCATTTCCACGCCGATCGTCCAATCCGTTATCTTTTCAGACAGTTTTTTATCCGTCATCAACATGCCGGCGCTGTCATAAGGCTGGCGCTGGCTGTATTTTTTCTCCTGGTACAGGAAACGGGAATAAACCGAGAAGGGTTCCAACACGTTCCAGAAGATGTGGCACTTCAGACCCGATGCATGATAATCCGCGTAGTTTTTCACGATCATCTCATCCCCGGAAAGGATCATATTCGTCTCTTCCGGTCCGGAAAAATAAAAATTCTCGTTCGAGTCGTTCCATTCGTAGAGATACCCGGCCGTGATCCGGAGGACATCGAAAATGACCTGGGTCAGGGAACCGTCCAGGAAAGCCCTTCCTGTCCTGACCAGATCCGAGGTCTGGTAGCCTTCCTCATCAAGGACATACCGGTCTCTGTACAGGATATAATGATAGACCGCATCAAGGTCCAGGGTCGTACCGGGCCAGAGATCCAGGGAAAAAAAGGCAGAAGGTGCGTTCTGGAAAGAGCTCAACTGGGGATAATCCGGAAATGTATAAAGATCGGCGTCATATTTCAAACCCAGGGTAACATCGGTCCATTCCCATCTGTACATACCGGACAGATAAAAATCCGTATAATTGAAGGTTTTATCCTTGAACTGAAAAGAGAAGTTCGCCCCCGCGTTCAGGTCCAGAAGAGCCATATCTTCCCTGGAACGGAAGAGCAGGTTCAGGTTATGGGAATGGAAATCCTCGCTGGAATAAGTGCTGAATTTCTCAAGGTAAAGTTCGTAATCCCATATCAGGGTCGGCAGTTCGTCGATCCTGTTCCCCACACTGAAATCCAGCTGATAATACACGTCTTTTTCCCCCGAATAATCCCTGAACACGTTATTGTCCGAATTAACATCCAGGGAACCCCACCAGAGCAGGGATGCCTCGGCTTTTCCTGCAGCCAAGAAAGAAAGAAAGAACATGAAACAGAAAAATAATGATCTTGTTTTCATAACATCACCTCTTATTCTTGATCCTGGAACGGTAGAACCTTGCCTCATCCTTCAGCATGGACTCAATGGTCTTCCACGACCTGTTCCGGCTGAGACCCTGCCGGATGATCTCAACAGCGCGGCCGGGGCTCAATTCAAGCTGTTTGGCCAGCAGCAGAAGTTTTTTCAGATAAAAGATATCATCCCTTTCCTTCATACTGTTACGGGAAAGCCCGGTCAGGAGAGCCAGGACATCATCTCTTTTCAGATCCTGGCGAAAGATATCCAGTCCCAATTCCGTGATAAAACAGAACTTCCTGCCCCCTCCTGTCCGGACCGAATGACGGGCCAGGCTGGAAAGGTCGTCCGGACCGATTCCTTCCCTCAAAAGGTCCATGAGGCATGAAAGGAGCACTCCCTCCTCCTCTTCCTGTACGGACGATGAACGCTTTAGCTCAGCAAGCAGGTCGGATACTATCTTCAACCGGATATCATATTCCCTCACCGCTTTCATCAGCTGGTCGGGTTGAATATTCTTCACTATACCTTCATTGATCTTATTCTTCAGCATGGCCGACATCAGGGGCTTATCCTTGTATTTCCCGACCAAAACCACCAATTCCCCTGATATGGCCGTATATTGTTCCCGAAGACCGGGATAATTCTGCTGTCCGGACAGGGGGCTTTGGTACGAACCCAGTATCAGACCAAGAACAGCTGTTACGAACACCACAATATATTTAATATTTTTTATCATATTGTGCTTATCACCGAATCCCTTCCGCCGAAACCGTCATCCACCATCGACCCGGCCCGGGGATCGGGGATGTATTTCCCGTCATTCAGGATGAAAACGTATTTAAAGCGCTTGAACTTCTCAAGTTTGATCTCGATGGACCACTCTTTCCTGTCCGGATCATATTCCATCCGCTCAGGCCTCCATTCGGTAAAATCTCCGCTGATAGAGACCTTCTCAGCTCCGGGGCTGGAATAAGTAAAAGTCACTTTCTTATATTTCGCCTGGGAAACCGAATAAAAAATAACGGGAATGGCCAGGCACAGGATCACTGCAAGGACAGCAGAAGGGAGAGTCAAATGAGCTTTGAGCCATGCCATAAGGTCTGGAAATCCTGCTTTCTCCCGCTCACCGGCGTGTATTCTGGCCAGGACTTGTCCACTGATATCGATGGATGTCCCATCCTTTTTACAGATCCGGCCCAATTCCTCCAGCCTTTCCTCGACTCTCTGAATATCATTCTCTTTCATCGTTTCCCTCATTATAATATACAATCCCTGTTTAAAAAAGTTTCATCCTTTTCGCTTCCCGGCCCAGGAGTTCCTTGGCCCTGAACAGCCTTATTTTTACCGTGTTCAGCGGGATATTCAGTATCTGGGATATTTCTTTATAAGATAATTCCTGGAAATAGTACAGGATTATGATATTCTTATATTTATCCATAAGCTTATCAACGATTCTGTACAATCCCTCTATTTCCTCTTTGCGGATAGCCTGTTCCTCGGGTGAAACAGAAGGGGAATGCAGGCTCTCCTGATATACGAACTTGACCTCTGGGACGCGGTCAATTCGGACTGTAGAAAATTTTTTTCTCGCCGCCCAGTTCCTGATAAAGTTCAAACTTACACTGTAAAGCCACGTGAAGAACCTCCGGGAGATATCGTATCGGGAAAGCCGGGAATAAACACGGAGAAAGATATCCTGGACCAGTTCTTTCCTGTCTTCCTCGTTCCGGATATAGTGCCGGGTCAGGGAATAAATCACGTTCTGGTATTTTTTAACCAGTTTCCCGAATTCATTCGTATTTCCCGTCAAAGTACGCTGAACAAGCAGTACATCCTCTTCATCAGAAGTAATGGCGTTTGTATCATCAAATTTCATAAGCATTCCGCATCAGATCACTCTTATTCCTCTCTATCATGATAAAGGCCTTTCCAGAGGCTCTTACAGGAATATACAGCAACACAGGAAAAATGTTTCATATTTATTCAAAAACACGGATGACTACTGCGGGGATGTTATACAAGGAAGGGAAAAACACTGGTACAGTTAATTATCAGTAAATGATCTTATTGATGGGGTATTCCACGATGCCTGTAGCGCCGTTCTTCTTTAAGAGCGGGATCAGATGCCTGACCTTCGATTCATCGATGATGGTATTGATGGCCACCCACCCTTTCTCGTTCAGCTCCGAAACCGTGGGCGACTCGAGTGCAGGCAGCACTTTCAGGATATTTTCCAGGTTCTTCCGGCTCACGTTGAGCATCAGCCCCACTTTCTGCTGGGCCTTGATCACGGC
>JAQTRT010000254.1 GCA_028711675.1 bacterium
TCTGGTAGAGGATGGCTATAATAGTGTGGAAGCCGAGAACGGCAAAAAGGCGCTGGAAATATTGAAATACCAGGATTTCGACGTGATATTTTCAGATATCATGATGCCTCTGATGGACGGACTTACTTTCCTGACAAAATTGAACGAAATGAAATGCGATATCCCTGTTATTATTTTAACCATGCTGGATTCGGCTGAATGCGCTGTAACGGCTTTGAAGCGCGGTGCTTTTGCTTTCTGCAAGAAACCTGTCGATGTGAAAGAAATCAAACGAATGGCCCAAAAAGGGATTGAACTAAAGAGATACAGGGACAATCTGTTATCGATACAATCGTATATGAGCAGCAGCATTACATTCAGAATTCCCGGCCATTGGAAATATGTCAGCGCCGTTCTTGATGAAACAATCAAATTAATGAAGCAAGCTGGCATTGATTCAGACAGAATTGCCATGGTCAAGAATGCCGTCAACGAAGCTGTTTTAAATGCCGTTGTTCACGGCTGCAAGGGGGATGAACAGAAGATAGTCATTGTGAAATTTGAATTGACCGCGGATGCCATAAAAATAATGGTAATGGATAATGGCGGCGGCTTCGATTTTAAAACAAGGGTGCAGGCATGCGAAATGGATATCCTCAAGGAGGAGAAGGGGAAGGGTATTTTTATTATGACATGCAATATGGATTCTGTCTTGTATAACAACAAAGGAAACATCGTGCGGTTGACAAAAAAAATAAAATAGTTTATTCAGGTGGCGGAACGGATTATCTGTTTAAAGCTTCCCTTTTTTGGCCCCTTCTGCTGCTTCACTGAACCCGGTAAGCGTAAGGTAATATCAAAAAAGTATTGTGCTTAGCTATTACCTTCATTTACAGGCCGTTAAAAAATCTGAAGGTCAGTTAAAACATCATTTTTTCATTGACAATATTTATAAATAAGTTAAAATAAGAACATGTCAGGAATACTGATTATCGTCATCAATCTCGTCATTATATTAATCTTTCGCAGGCTGGATAAGGAAAACCTCAAGATCAATAAGGTAAAACGCTTCGCCGAGAAGGCCATCGAGGATATCGACAAGTACATCCAGACCAAGCGGCAGGAGATCTCGGACACGACCATCGATCTTGAAATCCTGCTCAAGAGAAGCCAGACCATTCTGAGCGACCTGGAAAAAAAATGGGAGATGGCCTCCATCAGGCAGAACGAGTTCACGGGCAAGGAAGAGAAACTGAAAGAGATGGAACAGTCCCTGAAGATGCTCGGCCAGCTGGCGGAAAAGACCAATGAGGGCATCGCGTTCCTGAAAAAGGATATGGTCACGCTGGACGGTACCAGGAAGGATATCTTCGTCATTTCCGAGAAAGTGAAGATACTGGAAAAGGAACTGACGGAAAAGATCAAAGGCAGTCTGGCCACAGCCCATGCCATGATCGGCGAGATGCAAAAATCCACCCATGAAAAGATCAATTCTTCTTTCAGTAAATATTCCGACCTTGTCAGGGAGTATGAGGCCAAGATCAGGACCAATGAAGAGAACTTCAAGGTGAACATCCAGCAGCATCTCCAGAACCTCACGGCCAGCATCAATAACCTGGAAGCTAAGTTCCAGGATATCCGGAAGAAGCATATCGATACCATCTCCCGCGATATGGTCGGTTTCCGTGAAGAGATCTCCAGCATCAAGAAGCAGTATTCCACCCTGGAGAAGAGCCTCCTGGACAAGGCTTCCGAGAAGATCTCAGGCCTGGATACGGCCATCAGGACCCTTGAGACCACACTGGCCGAAAAAGAGGATTCCGTACTGCAAGAGGGCCGTTTGAAAGTGGACGAGATCAAGAACGCGCTCATGGATTTTGAGGGACGGTTGAAGGCCAAGGAAGAAGAGGTCCTGAACGGCCTGAACAAACGCGCGATGGATATCATGGACATGGTGAAAGGGGTGGAGAGCAAGGTGGACCTGATAGACGAAAAAGTGAACGAAAAGACCAAGTTAAAACTTGATATTTTCGACAAGAACCTCGTGAACAAGCTGGCCGCTCTGGAAGAGTTCATCAAATCCACCGAGAGCCGGCTGCTGAAATCAGTCCAGACGGACATTGAGAACGTGACCCAGAAGATCAATAAGATATCCGGGGATATGGGCAAAAAAGAAGATGATATCATGCTGAATTTTAATAATAACCTTCTGAATATCAATAATACGTTCAAGGAGTTGAACAAGAAGATCAGCCTGACCGAGGATAACGCCCTGGACAGTGCCAAGAAAAAGGTGGTGAATTTCAATGAAGAACTGGAGAAGAGGCTGGGGGCCATCACGGATAACATCAACCTCCTGACCAGGAACTTTGATTCCGATCTGAAGAAGAAAGGAGAGATCATCAACCAGTCTATTTCCACGTTGAAGAGCAGTTTCGGCGAAACAGAGAAAAAACTGCTGAAAGCGTACAACAACCGGGTGGAGAAGTTCGAAGAATACATACATGCCGCCGAGGAGAAGATCAAGGCGAACCAGGAGAAGAATATCGAGAACATCAAGGAACTGGTCAATACCTTTGACACTCAGATCAGCAAGCGTATGGGGCAGGTGGAAGAGCTTATCGGAAAACGCGAGGGGATCATCGTGGAGAATTCCGAGAACCGTATCAAGAAACTGGTGGGCCAGGTCGAGAACATCGAGAAACGCCTGACCGTGGAGGGAAGCAAGCTGCTCCAGAACCAGTTCTCCAAGATCACAGCCCTGAGCGAGAAGATCGACAGGGTCCAGTCCCAGATCGATGATTTCCTCAAGCAAACCAAGGTCTTCAACGATATTAATAAGCTGCGCACTCAGCTGAACACGGACTTCAAGACCTTTGAGGGATATATCCAGAAACTGAAGAAAGAGAAGGCTCAATTCTCCAAGTCCGAGAAAGAGATCACGCATTTCATGAAGTTCACCAACGAAATGAAAAATTCCTACAGCGACCTGAAGATCAAGCAGAAGGACGTCGAGAAAATAACGTCCCGCATGGACGAGCTGGCGGGACTCTCCAAGGAGATCGACCTGAAGATCGACAATATCAACAGCGACAAAGTGATCGTGCGGGAGGTCGAGGAGAAGATCGGCCAGATCAACACCATCTATAAAAAAGTGGAGATGGAGATCAATAACCTGAACAAGAAGGAAAAATCCGTCAAGGATATTTCCTATTCCGTGAGCCTGGCCACGAACCGCATCGAGGATATCAACAAGCGGTTCCAGCTGTACGATAAGGACATGGAGAACCTGAGCAAGAAGAACGAACGTCTCTCCCGTTACATCAAGGAAACGGAGGACAAGGTCCTGCTTATCTCCCGGAACGAGGAGAAGATCGAGGACGCGCTTTCCAAGTTCGAGGAGATCGACAGCCTGAGGCTGGATATCGAGACCCGGGTGAAGCAGATACAGAAGATGCGGGAATCCCTGCTCGACCAGCAGACGGAGATGGAGAAACTGATCAAGGAGGCCGATTCCCGGATCACCAGTATCGTGACCGTCCTGGATAACATGAAAGCCTCCAGCATCGAGAAAAATCCGGTCATCGCTCCTGAGCCGGAGAAGAAGGCATCCAAGGATGACAAGACAAGGACCATCATGAGGCTTTACGGCCAGGGCTGGACCATTGCCGAGATATCGCGCAGCGTGAACCTGAGCGAATCGGAGGTCCAGTTCATTATCCAGCTGAATAAGGAATGATCAGAAGAATATGGCAACAGGTCCTCCCTCGGTCTGTTATCCCCCATAGTCAATACAACGGAAATCTTTTTTCGCAGCAAATTCTATGGAAAATTATTATGAAGTCCTGAATGTGCCTTTATCCGCTACCCTTGATGAGATTAAAAAAGGCTACCGGACGCTGGCCAAGAAATACCATCCTGATGTCTGCAAGGATAAAAAGCTCTTCCATACGTTCAACCGCATCACTTCGGCCTATAAGACCCTTATGGACGAGAAAGAAAGGATCCTGTACAACGAGAAGCTTCTCAATGTACGGTTCAGGCCTGAGCCCAGGTCCCTGGAGAAGAAGGAGAAAGGGATCAAGGTGATCTATTCACGGTCCCTGGGAACCCTGGCCCGGAGAGGTTTTTTTCTCAGCCATATTACCAAATCCTACCGGAAGAGCATTGATCTGAAGTATGATGTCGAGGTATTCATCGATTATGAGCAGTCCCGTAAGGCCGGATCGTTCGAGATCGATGTACCGGCAAAATTTCCGTGTCCTGAATGCAGCGGCCAGGACCATTACTGCAGGTTCTGCGACGGGAAGAGCTATATCGTAAGGCCCGTGAAGATCAGAGTGGCTTTGCCTCAAGCGCCTCTTCCCGGCGAGATCTTTGAAGTGAACCTCAGCAGCCTGAAACAGAGCCATCTGACGGTCATCAAGGCGGCCAAGCTCAGGATCAAGGTGAACCTCACTCATCC
>JAQTRT010000255.1 GCA_028711675.1 bacterium
TCCGAAAGATTATCGATCAGCCGGACAGTGATCATATCCGATTCATTGTCCAGGAGAGGCCCGTTAGCGTCCGCGCTGTAGTTCAAAACGATCTCCCTGCGCTTATTGCTGATATTATTCTGGCTATTGAGTTTAGTGCTCTGCACCTCGATAATATTTGTCAGGAACACTGGCACGGAAATCCTGGCTGAACGGACAGGGCTTGTACCGCTTCCGTCATTGTAAAAGTACAACCGGAAAGTATTGGTTATAATGGTGGAATAAGTGCTTCCCGGTTCAGCATAAACGGAAGGAGGGGTGACAACAGCCAAACGGGAATCATTACTGATACTGAAAGAGCTCAGGTAACCGTTCGATACTGCACAGGGGAAATTCCGGGACGCAAGGGTATTGGTCCAGGTATTGACAAAAACAAGGGTCATGGCATCAGTGACAGAAGAGGGCAGATTATTATATTTCAGGATGATCTGGCTGTTGGTATATTTCCAGTTCGTGGCCAAAGAGCCTGAAAGGCTCAGCCGGTTTGTAAAGTACCCGGGGACCGAGATAACGGCCTTGGTCAGACCGTTGCTCCCTTTTCCTTTATTAATCAGGTGATATTTTATCCGGTTGGTCCGGGAAGTGGTATAGATCTCCCCGGGTTCGATCACGGATTCAGCTTCCGGAAGGGGCATGTTAAAAGCAACATCCTTGGATTTGCCTGTTACCACGTCACCCAGGGGATAATTACCGCCGGAACTGGTAAAATTAATCCTGCAGTCAAAGCTGATGTTTGAATAACCGCTGGACAGGGAATCCCGGACGCGGAACACAAGAATATCGCTCTGGCCCGGTTTAAAGGTCGCAGGATCATAGGTCAGCTGGATGATCCTGTTGCTGATAAACGTTATATTAGTGGCCTTTGAATTGCTCATCCCGCTTATATTGGTAAAGACCGATGGATAATTAAGACGGACAGACCTGATATTATTATTATTGGTAGTACCGCTCTTGTTCCGGATAAAGAGCGTCATAGTCGTCGTGTTTACAGAAGTATCGATCATGTTGGGTGTGATATAGAACTCCGCACCGTAGTCCGGCAGATAAAAGCTCAGTTTAGTGGAATTGGTATAGATCCCCGGGGCCAATGTCAGGCTGTTTGTATTGGTTGTATTGGCTGCATGAACTTCCCATTGAACAGTACCCGGTACTGTGATTGTATCGTAGCCAAGGAACCGGATTACATCCTTTCCCGCCACAGGTATGGCGCTTCCCTGTTTTTCATAATTCAGAAAAATAGAGCTGTTGGTATATTTCAAAGCCGTCCCTATTAAAGTACTGGTAAGGGAAGTGACTGTGCTGATCCCGGCCGGGATCTTGACCTTGGCTAATTTTATATTATTACCCGCTACACCGTCATTAGTCAGAACCAGAGTGAACCAGGTAGCGATCTCATCTGTACTCACGAGCTTAGGATTAAAATCAGCCTTAGCCGAGGCAGGCGGCATGATGAAGGTCACAGAATTGGTATCCCCGGGATTGACGCAAGCCGGCCTCCAGCCATACCCGTCTCCGTAGTCAATATAAGCCGGCCACGCCACATTTGTCGTGCTGGTACTGAAATTATCCTTTACATTAAAACGGATGATGTCCGTATTATCCGGGTCCAGGGGTTTGGCCGAGTAATCAACAATGATATCATTACCCTCTCTCTGTAAAAGGGTGAACTGTGTGTACCAGGTATTATTCATCAGCAACAGCCCGTTCGTAACAAAGACCGGTACCGGCACCGCAATCCTGAGCCTCTGTATAGCCGATCCTCCTACAGAGCCGTTCTTGACCGTGTACTGGAAGGTGTTGGAAGTGCTGATGGTATGAATCCAGGTGGGGGTGAGGGAGACATTAGGCTGCTTAGTATACATGACTTTTCTGGTGAAATTCAGATTGGTCAGACCGCTGATGAAACCGTTCCCGTTATCGTTGTCCGCGCTCATCTGGATGATAAAATTACTGCCTGGTGAAGCCATCCTGTTGGTCACGACAAGATAAATGCGGTCGCTGCTTCCGGTCAGCAGTTTATTGGTATAATCCAAGAGGATACTGTCTGAATTGACCGTGATCAGGGTCTGGGCCGGTGACCAGGTATTGGAAACATCTATGACCTTGTTCTTCAACAGGACGCTGTATGTTAATTTCACTTTTTTCAGATCATTGCTCTCTTCTCCTTTATTGGTCACCTGATAGACAAGTATGTTCGTGGTCCGATCAGAAGAAGTAAATAGCACGTTGGGCTGGACAGAACCCTGGGCCAAGGGATCGGGAAGAGTAAACTCCACCTGTAAGGATTTAGCCGGTGTCGCGGATAAAGCCTGATAATATTTAATATTACTGGCTGAAACACCCGCGATCAGCGTCCCGCCGGAGAGCGCTTTATCATACATTCTAAACCGGATAATGTCGGTCATTCCCGTTATCAGCGGGCTTCCGTCGTTCTCATACCTGAGCAGGATATCCGGCTTGATATACTTTACGTTCACAGCCGGCAGGTTGATGATCACCTGGCTTGTCAGATTATCCACGTTCGTGATAAAAGAAGTGGAAAAAGTGATCCGGACGAGCTTAATCTCATTCTCCTGACGGCCTGTATTCCGGATGCAGATCTGCATGGTATTGGTCAGGGTTGTGGCATCCAGATCATTAGGCAGGATATACGCGTCCCCGCATGTGTTTGGATGCATGATGTTCAGGTTCTTGTTCCCGGTTAAATAATTACCTGTTATCCTGAACGAATTGGTGTTACTGCTGTTGGCTACATAGCTCTGCAGGGTACAGATCGTCGGTACCTGTATCTTATCGGAAAGCCTGAAAGTGACGGTATCCAGATTCCCTTGTTTCAGGATCGTGTTCGTGCCTTCCTTATAGTAGTTCAGATACAGAAGATTGGACTTAATCAGGATATAATTCGTATTACTGTCATTGGCGATCCGGCTGCTGGCCGTATTCTGGATATTGGTGAAGGACTTGGGTATCCGGACCTTGGCACGGTAGATGTTGTTACCGGCCATAACCGCACTGTTGAATATCCGGTAGGTGAACCGGTTCGTCACGTCCGTGGTGAAGATGGTATTGGTAAAGAGCGAAGCCTGTCCTTCTGACACCGGGTCCGTCACGCTCAGCAGCCAGCCTGTCACATCTTCATAACAATTCACATAACCGTCGCCGTTGCCGTTGTCCGTGTCTGACGGGATATCCGCATTCGTGGTCTTCACAGCAGGCACATTATCCCATGTCTTGATCCGCACACGGTCATATCTTCCGGCCAGGATATTCGTACCGGCTCCGTTGTAATCGATTACAAAATAGTTGGTGCTCTTATGATACGATATATACTGGGTGGAGACCGTATCGGATGAGAGCTTCCCGGCATTGGTAAATATTCCGGGCAGATAGATCCTGGCTTTATTGATATCATTCCCCGTGCTACCGTTATTGAGCAGGTAATAACTCAATACGTTGGTTTCGGAAATATTATAAATATGGTCGGGCTGCACGTAAGCGTATACTTTCGGTTTTTCCGGAAGAACCAGGACTTTCTGGGTCAGATAAACATCATTGGTCGTAGCCAGCTGGGGCGCTGCACCCTGGATCACGCTTTCCACCTGGCATGTGAACTGATAAATCCCGTCCGGGGGAGTATTATGCACCTTGATGGTAATCTGGTCCAAACCGTTCTGACTCGGGATAAAGGTCCCTGCATCGCTATATTTCAGGACAATGTCATTACCGTTTGTGATCTTGACATAGTTCGTGTTAATCAGGGATGACGTCACTTCGCCCGGATATACATTGAATCCCGCTGGTACATTAATCATGGCCCGGCTGAGACTGGGCCCGTCATTATTCAAGGCAGTGGCGATCTTATAAGTGAAGGTATAATCTTCCGTGGCTTCATACATGGAATTGGGCGTCAGGGAAGCCAGCGCCTTGGGCTGGTTATACACCTTCACCAGAGTACCGTCCGGAACGGCCGGATAAGCCTTTTTCTTTCCTGTCGTGGCCCAGAGATTATATCCGGTATAATTGTATTTTATGCAATCCGCATAGGTCTTAAATTCCAGGCCTGACGTGCTGGTATTGGTAGGCGCGACAAGGGAATAAACTACCTTGATGACAATCCCGTTATTCTTTATGACGCCTCCTGTATCAGGCAGACTTTGGAGGAACCTGATCCTGACATTATTGCTGTTGGTAGTAACCAAAACTTGGTTCGCTCCCACCTGAGTGCCTGCTGTAAGCAGGGTCATCTGTCTGTCATTGGTCCAGACCTGGAGATTCGACCAGTGGCTGAATTCTGCTGGTTTGACCAGGAGCAGTTCTCCTATCCCGGAATCCGTATTGCTGTAAGAAGACTGGATGGTGTTCGTATACGTGATCACAGACCCTT
>JAQTRT010000256.1 GCA_028711675.1 bacterium
GGCGATAACGTGGAAAAAGAAAGGATCGCCGAAGAGCTGAGGCTGGGACGGCAGATCCAGACCAGCCTCCTGCCCCAGGAATCGCCCAAGATTCCCCACCTCTTCCTCCAGGGCCTCATGCAGCCGGCTAAGGAGATCGGCGGAGATTATTATGACTTTATCACTCTGCCCGGCCAGGACAGGATGGGCATTGTGATCGGCGATGTATCCGGTAAAGGAGTAGCGGCAGGTCTGCTCATGGCCATGGTCAAGACAGCCATTCATATTTTTTCATCAAGGGAAACATCCCCCAAACAGGTCCTGATACGGATCAATGAGATACTGGACCGCCATATCGGCGGAGAAAAGTTCATGACCATGCTCTACCTTGTCTGGCAGGCAGCCAAATCCACCCTGACCTATTCCTCAGCCGGTCATGAACATATCCTCCTGTACCACGACAGCACAAAAGAGGTCGACGAGATCATGTCCGGAGGCACTATCCTCGGTATTCTCCCGGATATCGACAAAATGCTGGAGGAAAAGAACATCATCCTGAAGCACAGCGACAAGATCCTCCTCTATACCGACGGAGCCACGGCAGCTCAAAACCAGGAGAAGGACCGCTATGGGCTGGAAAGGCTGAA
This sequence comes from bacterium, assembly GCA_028711675.1. Classification (GTDB taxonomy): domain Bacteria; phylum Spirochaetota; class JAHITG01; order JAHITG01; family JAHITG01; genus JAQTRT01. The sequence goes on from JAQTRT010000256.1 coordinate 627, forward strand.
ACAGTCATTCATGAAGCACAGCCAGAAACCGGCTCATGTGATCATGAAAGCCGTCAAGGACGAACTTTACGAGTTCATGGGCAGTTATCCCCAGTATGACGACATTACCCTGGTCGTACTCGAAGCCGAATAAGCATTTCCCTTTTACGTACCCGGAACCGGTCCCATTATCCCGGATAGAACCATGAACTCTTTAACATATTTCAAATTCAGCGCTTTGTTCAATTTTTTCTCTTCCTGCCTTATCGGCCTCTTCGTATTATCCAAGAACAGAAAAAAGACAGACCATATCTACTTCGCCCTTTTCTCGGGAGCCGTGGCTTTCTGGGCCATCAATTATTTTTTCTGGATAAACAGCAGGGACTACCGGACCGCCATCTTTTTCTGCCGCGGCCTTACCCTGGGCAGCACTTCTTTCGCTATAACTTACTTCCATTTCATCATCCATTATCTTGATATTTTCAACAGAAAAAAAAAGCTGCTGTATGCCGGTTACTTTTTCTGGTTCATCTTCATAGCCGGTACATTCACCCCTCTTATGATAAAAAGCCTGCGGCCTGTATTTTTCTTCCCTTTTTGGCCTGTACCGGGTCTTCTGTACGCCCCTTATCTTCTTTACTTTCTTGTTTACAGTTATTACGCCTGTTATCTTCTGTTCAGAAGGTATCATTATGAATCAGGCGTGAAAAAGAGCCAGATCAGATGGATATTACTGGGAATAGCCGTGGGATTGACCGGCGGAAGTACTAATTATCTATTATGGTATCATATCAATCTCCTGCCGTACGGCAATATTCTGGTGAGCATCTTCCCTGTCACGACCGGTTATGCCATCATCCGGTATAAAGCCATGGAGATCGATACGGTCATACACCGGACGATCCTCTGGATCTCCAGTCTCGTCATCCTGATCATCCCGGTCGGGATCCTGTATGCCCTGGTTCAGTCCGATGTCTTCAGCATGGGCCTGGTCCCTGTTTCGGCCCTGATCTCCGTCACCCTGCTCTTTTTCCTTTTTTATTACAACCGTCTGAAACCGGGGATCGACCATTTCTTCAGGAGAAAGAGATACGATTACCAGATGGTCCTGGCAGAGATGCCGTCGCGTATCGGGAGTTCCCTGGACCTGGATTCCCTGAGCCGGAACCTGTTCCGGGAACTGGCTAATATCCTTTATGTCAGGAACGCCCTGTTCCTGATCAAACCCGTAGGCAAGGATCTTTATGAGGAATTCGGATCAACCGGATATGACCGGTTCCTGTCCGGCCGGACCAGCGGACAAAAAAAAGGGAACTGAAGGCAGGCCACCCTCTTATCGACTGGCTTGAAAAGAACCGGAAAGTCCTGGAAAGAGAGCAGATCGAGGCTGATCCCCAGTACTTGTCCCTTCAATCAGCTGCGCTTCCTTATTTTAAGGAAAATGAGCTGGAGCTCCTTATCCCGGTCACCATGCAGGATAAACTGGTCAGCATCCTGGCTTTAGGAAAAAAGGAGAACCTTCAGCCCTATCGGAGCAAAGATATTGAACTGCTCGAACACGTAGGCACCCAGATCGGAATTACCATCGATAACGCCCTTCATCATACGGACATCGTAGAAAAAGAACGGCTGGCCGAGGAACTGAAGCTGGGCCGCCAGATACAGATAAGCCTTCTGCCCCGGACCATTCCCCTGGTTCCGTTCCTTTCCATCCACGGTATCATGCAGCCGGCCAAGGAGATCGGCGGCGACTATTATGACTTTATCAGCCTGCCTGATAAAAAGAAACTGGGCATCGTCATCGGCGACGTGTCGGGTAAAGGACTGGCAGCCGGACTGCTGATGGCCATGGCCAAGACCGCCATCCACATTTATTCTTCCCAGGAGGACTCCCCCAGGCAGACCCTGATCCTCCTGAACGGAATATTCAACAAACATATCGGCGGCGATAAGTTCATGACCATGCTTTACCTCATCTGGAAACCCGAACGATCCTCCCTGGTTTATTCCTCTGCGGGCCACGAGCATATCCTGGTCTACCGCGACTCCGAAAAAAAAGTGGAGGAGATAGAATCAGGCGGCATCATGCTGGGAGTCACGACCGAGATAGAAAAATATATCGAGGAAAAGGAGATCCGGCTCAACCCCCGGGACAAGATACTGCTGTACACGGACGGTGTGACCGAAGCCCTGAACCCGGATAAGGACCGTTACGGTCTTGAGAAACTGAAGATATCGTTCCAGGACCACAGTCTCAGGCCTGTACCGGACCTTATGCAGCTCATCCAGGACGATCTGTTCCGTTTCATGGGCACGACACCCCAGTATGACGACATTACGCTGGTGGTCATAGAGGCAGGATAAAAACAGAAAAAATGCTTTGCCTTTATATTTGATAATGATAAAATATAAATGGATCCTTTTGGAAAAGGAGCTGTTATGTTTCAAGAAGGCATTTCCCTGCTGGAATCTTTTTATAATTTATCCGCCATTTTTACCGCAGTATCGGTCATCATCCTTGGTTTGTTCGTTTTCTTTAAAAACACTCAGTCGGCTGTAAACCGAAGTTACCTGGTCTTTATGCTGAGCTTCGCCCTCTGGAGCTTTGCCTTGTTCCTGTGCCAGATCAACGGTGATGATCCGGAAAAGGCCCTGTTATGGAACCGTATCCTTCATACAGGCGCAACGCTCATTCCCCTCACCGTACTGGCTCATTTTCTTATTTTTCTCGGTATATTCAATAAAAGAAAAGGTCTTATGATCGTCCTCGCGCTCTATACGGTCATAATCGTGGTTCTTGACCTTGCCACTCCTCTTATCATAAAAGGAATGATACCGAAATGGTATTTCCGGCTCTGGCCTGTGCCGGGTCCCCTGTATCCGGCTTTTCTCCTCCTTTTCTTTTTCTGTTTCACCTATTCCATTCTCCTGGTCTATTTCGGATTCCTGAAAGCAACCGGGCTCCGGCGTTCCCAGCTGAAACTATACCTTATGGCTGTCCTGATCGCCTCATCCGGAGGTTCCGCCAATTATTTTCTGTTCTATAATATCCGGGTCCATCCCCTGGCCAACTGGTTCTGTTTTTTTTACTCCGTCATCATCGCTTATGCCGTTATCCGCCATAAGCTCTTTGAGATCGATACGGTCATCCACAAGACCATTCTCTGGATGATCACGATCCTTTTCCTTATCCTGCCTGTGGGTCTCCTGTACGGTATCTTCAGGCAGAATGTCATAAAAATGAACCCGGTAGCTGTGGCTGGTCTGATCTCGTTCACTCTCCTCTTCTTCCTGGCATACTATAACCGGCTCAAACCCCGTATCGATCACCTGTTCCGCAGAAGAAAATACGATTACCAGCTCATTCTGGCCGAGCTGCCTTCCCGCATCGGATCATCCCTGAACATCAAGCTCCTCAGCCAGAACCTGTTCAAGGAATTAAAAGATATCCTGTATATCAGGAACGGCCTGCTGATGGTCAAGCCCGTGGACCGGGAGAACTTTGAAAGGATAGATGCCTTTGGCCTCAGCCTGCCCGACACAACCGCTCCTCAACAGATTACCATGCGCCATCCCCTTATCAACTGGCTTAATGTTCATCAAAAAGTGCTGGAACGCGAACAGATCGAGATCGATCCCCAGTACAACGAAATAAAGGAGGAGACCCTGAAATTTTTCCGGACCCTTCAGCTTGAACTCCTGATCCCCCTCACGATGCAGGAACAGCTTGTCGGCATCCTGGGCCTGGGGAAAAAAGAGAACCTGCAGTCCTTCCGTATCAGGGACGTGGAGCTTCTCGAGCATATCGGCAAACAGA
>JAQTRT010000257.1 GCA_028711675.1 bacterium
CAAGTGGTTCCAGATCATGGCCGTGGGCAGGCAATCTGTTTACTATTTTACCTTCGGCCAGGATATCCGTCTTTTTTCCATAGATTCCAAGGCAGCACTCGGGATCCTGAACAGGACAGAGATCATGGAAAAGGAGCCGCTCAAGCTTCCGGAGAACGCTTTTATCCTGAAACTGGTCAGGAGGACCAGCAGCCTCATCTTCCGCGGTCTGAAGAAAAAGGACCTCAAGCCTGTCTATTCCGTGATGGACCCTGATTTCAAGAAAGAGTGGTCCCTGGATTCTTTCTGCGCCAGGTTCAGGGATTACTGGGAGAAGAAGGATATCACGGCTTCCCTGGTCTCACGGGACCCGGTCTTTGAGTATCCTCCGGCCATCGACCTGAACAATAAGCTCAGTATCTCTGTTTATTACAGGGCAAAGGAGAGAGAGCTTCATCTGTTCGAGCTGTACAGCTACCGGAACAGGAAATGGACCTTGTTCAACCTCGTGCCGTCGATCAGGGATTCCTGAAGCAGGTAAGAGACAGGCCGGGTTCAGTTCCGGCTGCAGCTTTTCAGGCTGCAGTTGAAGAGATACAGGTTGATACCGAATATCCTGTACTTACGGAAGTCGATCTGTTCCGGGACCCGGTATTTTCCCTCTTTCCTGTACTGCACTTCGATGGAATACTCCTGGTTCCTGTCCGTGAGAAAGAACCTGTTGGTGGAAAGGGATGTCATGTTCATTTCCACGAACCTGTGCTTTAAAAAGAGCGTATAATCCGGTTCCTGCTTCAGCTCGCCTTTTAGAAAAGAATGAAAGAAAGAGAGAAAAGTGAATCCGGACCTTCGGTCGGTACGGAAGAAGGTATTGGTCTTCTGCTTTTCCAGCTGGATGATCTGGATCCGGCCCGGGCGGACCATCGTTCTTCGGGTGTGGATATTATTTCCCCGTTTAAAACTGCTTTCCTCGATATAGACCTTCCGGTTGCCTGCCGGAAAACAACGGATATCCTGTTCAAAGCTGAGCGGGCCGCCGGCCATGATACTGATCCGTGCCGTGATGACATTGGAATACTGGGCCAGGCTGATATCGCCGATGCTGACAGCCCCTATCTTCAGATCATAATCAAGCTGATATCCGGCGTTTGCCTGCAGCGGCCAGAACCCAACAATTATCAGGAGAGTGATCAGTGCTGTGGTCTTTATTCTCATTTTATTTTTCCGGAAGGATCTCGAATTCCGTCCTTCTGTTGAGCTGTCTTCCTTCCTCTGTCGCATTGCTGCCGATGGGCCGGGAACCGCCGAACCCCTTGGTCTGTATCCGGTCCCGCGAAACGCCGTGTCCTGTCAGGTACTGCTTGACAGCATCTGCCCGCTGTTCGGAGAGCCACTGGGAATCGATCTTGCTCTCCCTGACCTCGGCCACGTGCCCTTTGATCATTATCCTGATTTCGGGATTGTTCATTAAAATATCCCCGAGCCTGTCGAGCGATATCCGGGAATCGTCCCTCAGTTTATAGGAATCACCGTCAAAATAAATGGTGTCAAGGCTGAATTTTTCTCCGGTCACAAGGGGATGGAGGCCGACATCCTTTTTTATGATCCTGGAATTGGTAAGCCGGGTCAGGTCCATCCGTTCGTTGTGGAACATGTAACCGTCCGCTTCCACGGCTATGGAATAATTATCGCCTTTGGGCAGGGTGACGCTGTACCGGCCCGTCACGGGATCGCTGCTGATCTCGAATTTTTCCTCGGTGTTGGTCACGATCTCGATGGTGATGGACGCTTGAAGGGGCTTTCCGTTCCGGATGTTGGTGATCCTTCCCTGCAGCGTGATGGACGGGTCCGCGATCCTCTGTTTCACGATATATTCATAGATGTCGTAATCGTTCTTATCGCCTTTCTGGGATGCCAGGTAAAGCCTGTCCTGGATAATGGTAAAAGTAAAATGGGACTCGTTGTCAGCGGTATTAATGAAGGAAAGGTTGGTAAGGCCGTGCCAGTCCTCCCCGGGCTTGTCCCGTTTCACGGCCCAGATATCGTATCCGCCCTTTCCGCCTTTCCGCTGGGAACAGAAGAGAAGGGTCTTGTTATCAGGCATGATGCGGGGTGCGCAGTCCATGCTCATCTGGTTCAGGGGCGAAGGCTGGAGCTCGGGTCTGGTCCATTGGTTCCCCGCGTTCCTGGAATAATAGATCTGTATCCTCCTGTTGTCCAGGCTCCTTTTCCGGTAATTGACCGGAATGCGGCAGAAGAACAGTTCCTTGTTATCCATGGAGAGACTGGGCATTTTTTCCGAATCAGCCGTGTTAATGCCCGGGCCGAGATTGACAGGGCTCTGCCAGGAGGAACCGTTCCTGTATGAGATGTAAAGGTCTCCCACCCCGTATCCGCCGTCCCTGTCCGAGGAAAAAAGCACGGCATTGCCGTCATACGTGATAAAAGGTTCATGGTCGTGATAGGGTGAATTCAGGCCGGCCATGTTCCGCGGCGCGCTCCATTTATTGTTGCTGTACCAGGTTATCCAGAGGTCATTATCCCCGAGACCGCCGGGCCTGGGGCTGGAAAAGATCATGAATCTGCCGTCAGGGCTGATGGTGGGCGAGAATTCATTATATGAGGTATTGATCTCATCCACGGGCCGCCACGTACCGCTCTCCTGGGCCTGCGCCTGCAGAAGCAGAGGCAGGATAAGGATGAGAAGGAACAGGTTTTTGGATAGTTTGCCGGTGTGGTCCATGATTTACCTCGATTCTGACCATAATAATCATTTATTTTAAGATATCAATTTTTTCTTATTTTTTACTTGACTTTTTAAAATAAAAGGCGATACTATAACCAAGATTATCAAAATATGAATTTTGATAAAAAATATAATTTTGTATGAATGTAAGAGAAGAAAAAGATTAAGATTGATTGAATTTGTCGGAATTCGGAACGAAGGTTCTGCCTAAGTAAAATCTTTGATCCCTTCTTTCTTTCCTACCATCTATCAATGATTATTTTTTGGAAATTTCATATTTGATAACAATATTCACAACCAATGGAGGTTAACAATGAATATTTATGTTGGAAATTTATCCCGTGAAACAACAGAGGATGAATTAAAACAAGCGTTCGGCCAGTACGGCCAGGTGGGATCTGTCTCTATCATTAAAGACAGACTGACCGGGGAACCGAGGGGCTTTGGTTTTATCGAAATGACAGCCAAAGAAGAAGCTGAAAATGCTATCCGCAGCCTGAACGGCCAGGACCTGAAAGGCCGGAACCTGACTGTCAATGAAGCCAGGCCCAGGAATGACCGCAATGACCGCGGCGGCAGAAGCAATTTCGGCAACGAACGCAGGTACTAAGCCTTATTCTTGAAATTAAGGAGGACATACACGGTTCGGATGGAAGTCCGGCCGCATGTCCTTTATTAGAACAAGAAAAAACAGAATACAGGGATGGTTCTGGTGTTCGAAAGAATATCAGAACCATCTCCGTGTTTACCGGGGATGGCCCCGGAACTTCTCTCCGACCCATGATTCCTGACAGGGAAACAGTGAGGTTTCATGCCTAATAAACTTTTTTCCTATCAATCGCAGCGCCTGGAAGACCTGAGGGAATTCGGCGTGGTCATTGATACCTGGGATGATGTCTTTTCCGATTTTGACCCGCGTCCCCTGAATGAAAGGACCGTTTCAGGCGACTTTACCGATGAGCTGAAGAAACGGTACCGTGAGAGCGACGTGAAGAATTTCGTCATCTCCATTTATGCACCGGGCGAACTGAAGAACGAGGAATCGGAAAAAATGGTGACCCAGCGCTTGAAACGCCATTTCCGGTACCTTTATATGACCGCCCGGAGGAGCATTCAACAAGTACGTATACGCGGTCTGGTCTTTTTTTTAATTGGCCTCTGCTCCCTGAGCTTCCTTACTTTATCCACTGTTTATAAATTATTCAATGCGCTGACCTATCAGCTTCTGGAAATACTTTTACTGCCTCTCGGCTGGTTCGGTTTCTGGGAGGGTTTATCCAAGCTTGTCGATTCACTCCCCATCTTCAAGCAGGAAGAACTGCTGATGGACAAGCTTTCCCGGGCCACGTATAATTTTAAATATGTCACCCATGAAGAAAAAAAAGAGGTAAAACCGCCGGCTTCTGCCTCCGCGCCGGTTCCCGTCCCTGAAAAAGGGAAATAACGTTTTCATCCTTATCTTAATTACTTCCCTTTGGCGAATAAGCTATACACACACGGCACCACGAAGAGCGTAAGGAACGTGGAGACCAGAAGACCGCTGATAACAGCCACTCCCATGGAGACGCGGCTTTCGGCGCCGGGGCCGATGGCGAGTGCCACGGGCAGGGCGCCGGCCAGAGTCGAGACCGCGGTCATGAGGATGGGCCTCAGACGGATGGGGC
>JAQTRT010000258.1 GCA_028711675.1 bacterium
GAATCGTTCAATAGAACGAGGGACTGGACCAGGTTCTTGAGTTGTCTGATATTACCCGGCCAGTAATATTGAATGAACAGGTCAATGACCTTCTTGTCCATAGTCACACGTTTCTTGAACTTCTCGGTGAATATCTTTAAAAAATGGTGGATCAGATGAGGAATATCTTCTTTGCGCTGCCTTAACGGCGGTACAACAATGTTCACAACGTTAACACGCTGATAGAGGTCCTCCCTGAAGAGCTTCAGCCTGATCAGTTCATTAAGGTCCTGGTTGGAAGCAGCCACCAGCCTGACATTGGAAAAGAGTGCTTTATTCCCGCCCACACGCCTGAATTCCCCTTTTTCCAGGAAACGGAGCAGTTTCACCTGCATATCCGGCGGAGCATTATTGATCTCATCCAGAAAGACCGTACCCTGGTCAGCGCTTTCCATGATACCGTGTTTGGTACTGGCCGCGCCGGTAAAGGAGCCTTTTTCATAACCAAAGAGTTCGCTTTCCAGTAAAGTCGGGGAAAGAGCGCCGCAGTTCACGGGAATGAAAACCTTGTCTTTCCGCGGGCTCTCCCTGTGAACAGCTTCCGCGATAAGCTCCTTGCCGGTTCCCGTTTCTCCCTGGATCAGCACGATAGTATCCTGCTTGGCGACCTTGCTGATCATCTGGAAAATCTTTTTCATTTCCTGGGAATTCCCGATAATGTCGTTAAAATGGTAAGAGATGGACTGGGAGAGGATACTGATAGTGGTATTTAATTTAATATGCTCCATGGCCCGGATGATCCGGAAGAGCAGGTCCTGCATATTGAACGGTTTGGGAATATAATCAAAGCTCCCCCTCTTGATGGCTTCCAGACCCATATCGATATCGCCGTATCCTGTCATAAGGATGATACGCGTGTTCTTCATGAATTCCGTATTAATGACCTTTTCAATAAAAGCAAACCCGTCCATTTCGGGAAGCATGAAATCCAGGAGGATGATGTCATACTCGTTCCTTTCCAGTTTCCTGATAGCCTCGGAAGGGAGGAGTGTATATTCGGAATCGATGTTCCTGGTCTGCAGGGACTGCTGTACGATCTTACAAATGTCCTCTTCATCATCAATGATCAGAACCTTGTTCTTTAACATATTGATAACCTGTAGTTTCAATATATCGCGCTTTATGAAAAAGTCAACAAAAAAAGAGTATAAAAAAAATGTCAGGCTCTTTTGCTATGGCAGACCGGACAATCCCGTTCCGTTTTTACTGAAGCTTCATGAAACTTCATGGTCAGGCTGTTCACATACAAGATCCGGTCAGTTAAAAGGTCCTTTTTATTTAAAATGAACTTGATAGCTTCTGCGGCTTGCATGATCCCGAGCAGTCCGGCCGCGCATCCCAGGATACCGGCCTGTCCGGTGTCCGGGATGATGCCGGGAGCGGGTTCCCGGGGAAAGAAACAGCGGTAACAGGCCTTTCCCGGAAGATACGTCATGATCTGGCCTTCCCATCCGGTCACACCGGCAATGGTAAAGGGCTTCTTCAAGAAGAGGCATGTGTCGTTGGTCAGATATTTTGATTTAAAATTATCCGTGGCATCAATAATAAAATCAAAAGGTTTTATAAGTTCTTTGATGTTCCCGGTCTCTGCCCTTTCGGGAAAGGTCTTGACTAAGATATCCGGATTCAGGGCCCGCAGTTTCCTCCCGGCGGATATGACCTTTTTCTTCCCTATATCGGGGAAGGAATAAAGGATCTGGCGCTGGAGGTTGGAAAGGCTCACTTTATCCGGGTCCGCCAGACCAATGGTACCGCATCCGGCTGCTGCCAGGTAAAAAGCAGAAGCAGAACCAAGACCGCCGGCACCGATGATCAGGACCCTGGCGTTCAATAATTTGATCTGCCCGGATTCCGCGATACCGGATATCCTTATCTGGCGGTCATACCGCTCCTGCTGCTGCCTGGTTAAATGTTTCATAATCTTTACCTTGTTTCTCTCCGCTCTTCCTTAGCCGCCGCCGATGGGCATCAGAACTTTTATCTTCATCCCGCTCTGCAGTTTCCCCTCAAAAGGATATTTTCGGCCGTCAACGGTCACATCCAGATACCTCAGGTATTTCTCCTCAAGCCCGGCCCGGGTAACAATAAAATCATGCAGGGATGTCCCTTCCGGGAGACTGATCGTTCCCGAGTTCTCTTTGAAATTCGTTCTCACGGCCCCGAAGATCTCGTACTGTATACTGATCATTCCCATAATCTGACCTCACCGGGAAACATTCTTTTTAATTCTGGTAATAATACCGGGCAGCACTTTAATTATTTTTCGGATATCTTTCTCCGGTTCGGCATTCAGCAGCCCGGCAACCTCTTCTCTGGCTTTCCGGAGAGCCCCGCGGACATTCTGGGCCGGCCGGCAGATGCCGGAAGGATTGAAAAAATCTTCTTTTAAGAACGGCAGCATGGCCTGAAGCACCCTCTTATCCAGAGGCGCAGTGGCATTGTTATCAAAATAACATGGCCTCATTTCATCTTCCTGAAAAATTTCTTTTGCTTTTGAATAAGGTCCTTCAAGGTGACATGGACCAGGTTCTCCCTGATGGTCCGGTTCAAATTCCGCCAAACCTCCTGCGTCACGCATTTCCCGGCGCTGCTGCACTCTTTCGGGGCTTCCAAGCAGTTTACAAGAAGAACACTGCCTTCCAGCATTTCCACGATCCGGAGAAGATCGATCTTACCAGGGTCCCTGGCCAGGGAAAAACCGCCGCCCAGTCCTCTGCTGCTCGATAGAATTCCGCCGGCCCGCAGGACAGTAAAGATGTTCTCCAGATAACGGGTGGATACATTCTGGCGTTCGGCAATATCCTTTATCAGGACCGGCTTGCCTTTATAATGGAGGGCCAGGTCTATCAACGCCCGTACCGCATACCTTGTTTTTGTGGATAATCTCATTTTTTACTTCTTGGATGAAAAATGGCTTCATCCCTCATTTTTAAAAATAACCCGGACCTCTTTTACATCCCATAACGGTTCAAGCCGCTCCTTGATCTCTTCCAGAATATTCCCGCTGAACTGATGCTCCTTCCCCATGTTCACATGCACATTGATGATGCCGTCCGTGATCTCAATGCTCCTGATGAAATTCACCTGCATCACGTCCAGGCCGGTTAAAGGATTGATGACGTGCTTCAGCCGTTCCCTGATCCTTTTTTCATCTGTAGGGGCCTTTTCCCTGATCAAGCCGTGCTCCTGCTCATAATTATCTATGGCCGACCGTACAGCATCCACGGCCAGGACCGCGCAATGGATCTTAACGGCCGGCAGACCGCCCAGATTCTCGGAAGCCGTCTGCCAATTGATGGCCTTCGCCTCTTCCAGGGTCTTCCCCTTGGCCATTTCCGTGATGATGGAGGCTGTGGCGATATTGGAAGCGCAGCCGTATGATTTGAACTTGATATCCTCGATGACCCTGGTCACGGGATTCACTTTCAGGAACAGTTTGATCTGGTCCCCGCAGGCAGGCGAACCTTCTGTGGCCGTGGCATCGGCATTCTCCATCTCACCCGCGTTCCGCGGATTCATGAAATGATCCAGTACTTTATCCGAATATGGCAGACCCATAGATGACCTCCTTCTCTCCTCTGTTTTATTTCTTAACTTTGTATAGAGGGCTTATCTGCCGCAGCTTTTCAACCACTTCCTTCACATTCTCCACGGTATAATCCATATCCTCCTTTGTGAGATATTTGCTTAAAGAGAACCGGATGGAGCCGTGGGCCCGTTCATGCGTGAATCCCATGGCTAAAAGGATATGGCTGGCCTGTAAAGAACGGGAGAAACAGGCTGATCCCGTTATCACGGCAATGCCCCGCATATCCATGTGCAGGACCACAGACTCGCCTTCCACGAATTCGAACGTCACATTAAGATTGTTAGGGACCCGCTTCTCAAGATCGGAAGCACCATTGAGCAGGACACCGTCTATTTCCTTTCTGAGCCGGCCCCAGAGGTAATCCCGCAGGTCCCTCACTTTCTTCAAGTCATCCCGGGAAAACACCTCAATGGCCTTTCCCAGGCCCGCGATACCTGCCACGTTCTCCGTCCCCCCCCTCAGGTTGAACTCCTGGAATCCGCCGTCCGTGATCTTCTCGATCTTCACGCCCTTATTGACATAAAGGGCTCCGGTCCCTTTAGGTCCATGGACCTTGTGGCCTGAAACGGACATAAGATCAATGCCCATCTCCTTTACATCGACAGGCATCTGGAGGAAACCGGCAGCGGCATCGGTATGGAGATAAGTATCAAATTTATGAACAAGCCCGGATAGGACTTTCATATCCTGAATTGTACCGACCTCATGGTTGGCCAGGATGAT
>JAQTRT010000259.1 GCA_028711675.1 bacterium
GCATTTGTTCCTGGACAGGGCCTGTATATCCATATTCCAGTCTGTATCAGGACTATCTCCCGCTTCTTTCCTGCGGGGCTCGCGGGGCTCGCGGGGCTCGGAAACAGCCAGACAAAGTTTCCTTCCGTCTTTAAGGAATAAGGAAGCGTCATCCGCCCTTAAAATCTTCTGGACCGACGTCATGATGATTTTCAATACCTCCGTCAGGTCGGTTGTCGAAAACAGCTGTTTCCCCATCTCATATAATGCCACTGTTTCCTTCAGATTCCTCTGTTTGGAGATCCTGTCCAGGACAATATTCAGTTCATTCATGGTGAACGGTTTATTGATATAATCACTGGCACCCTTCCGGATACACTCTATGACCGTATCCATGGTCCCGAAACCGGTTATCATGACCACATCCATATCGGGATTTATCTTTTTTATCTTCTCCAGCAGCTGGAGGCCGTTCATACCCGGCATTTTAATATCTGCAATAACAACGTCAAACTCTTTCCTCCGGATGAGCTCAAGACCGTCATCTCCGTTAGCAGCCGCATCGATCGCATATCCCCGTGATTCCAGTTCATACTTAAGCATATCCCGCAATCCTTTCTCATCGTCAATGACCAGTATTCTCCTGTTTCCATTCATAAAAACGCCTCCCGGCCCCGGGTACTCGTGGTTTTCTCTATCACATCCAGTATCTCGTTAATATCAGCGGGTTTGTATAAACAGGTAAAAGCACCGAGTTTTACGGCCTGTGATTCAAACTCAAAATTGGGGTCAGAGCTGCTGCTGAAAACCACAACCCCCTGTTCGGGTCTGATTTCCTTGATATGCCTTAAAGCTTCAGGACCGCGCATCCTTGGCATATGCACATCCAGGAAGACCAGGTCGAATAACTGTTGTTTCACCATTTCAACGCCTTCTACTCCGTCATCTGCCGTAAACACCTCATAATTTAACGGTTCAAGCAGGAATCTGAACAGGTCTTTTATTCCTTTCTCATCATCAATTATTAATATTTTCCGCTTCATCCCTATTCCTCTCAACCGGCAGGCGGACGGAAAAAACAGTTCCCTTACTTATTTTACTGTCCACATTAATGCCGCCGTTATATTTTTGAACAAAGCCAATACAAAGACTTTGTTTATCAGTTATTTAATCCCTGCACAGGAATTTAAACCCTGTTCTTATATAATTATTTGTTGCTTCATATATAAATAAAAAGCATAATATGTGCCATAATAATTGTTAAATTCAGCGGATATACGACGTTTTTATTATTAAAAATAATTATTTTGTCTAATATTCAACAGTTGTATGAAACAGTGAACAAAATAACAGGAAACACAGGTTCCGCACTGCGCAGATTGCAATATTTCTATTGAAATGTAAAAATAAAACTATTATAATCAAAAAGGTGGGACTATTATCAATCCGGATCATTCACGCAGGAAGAAAGGAGAAAGAATCCCCATGAATCCTTATGCCTTATTCTCGCTGACAGCCGGGGTGGTCAGTGCTGTTCGGGGAGTTATTGTTTCCCTCCAGGACCCGGGAAAGACCGCAACCCGGGTATATCTGTCAGCCATCTTATTCCAGAGCATATTTACCTTTGGTGAAGGGATGATGCTGACTTCCACTGACCCGGATACAGCCGCCTTCTGGTGTAAAATTGAATGGACAGGGATATCCGTTTTCAGTTTCATTTATCTTCACCTGGCTCTGGTGTTCCCGAAAAAGAGGAAAATCCTGGACAAGAAGATCGTATACCTCCTGATCTATCTCCCCGGCCTTATCCTGATTTATCTGAGCCTCGCAACAAACTGGATTGTGAAAGGCGTCGAGCCAACCTCCTGGGCTCCTTATTATTCCATTTTTGGAGAAGGCTTTAAAATATTCTCCGTTGTCTTCGGATTATCCCTTCTCCTTATCCTCTCCCTCTATTTCCAAATCTGGAGGACTTCGTCCAAAAAAAGGGAAAAAAGGCAGGCAGGCTGGATGCTGGTTTCCCTGATATTACCTATTACAGGCGGCTCTGTCACGAATATCATTTTACCCCTCATGAATATTTATGTTTTTCCCATGGCCACTATCTTTCTCATGGTCATGACACTGCTGATAACCTATGCCATGTTCAGATACAAGGCGATCTTTATCACACCGACAATAGCAGCGGATACGATCATCGCTACCATGCCTGATGCACTGGTTTTACTGGATTCAGAGGGAAAGATCCAGTTAGTGAACAACGCTTTACTGGCAATGCTCGGATATTCCAGGGATGAATTAAAGAACAGGCACCTGGATGTCCTGCTGAAAAATCCCGATAAGGATAAAAAACCGGAAATCATGGATCTCATCTGTCAAAACGGTTTCAGGAACCGCGAGATCACCCTGGTGAGCGGGGCAGACCGGGAAATCCCCGTATTGGCCAGCGCTTCACAGATCAGGGATGAAGAAGGCGAGCTGGTAGGTTCACTTATCATTGCCCATGATATACGGGAGATCAAACAGCTGGAGAGCCGGCTTTTACAGACAAGTAAAATGACAGCCATCGGACAGCTGGCAGGAGGGGTTGCCCATGAACTTAACAATCCCATAGGTGTGATTCTGGGATTCGCCCAGAGTGTGACAAACAGGATCAAGCCGGAAGACCCGCTCTATATGCCGTTAAAGTCCATAGAAAGAGAATCGTTAAGATGCAAGAATCTGATCGGTAATTTACTGACTTTTTCCAGAGTAAGCAGGACAAGTGAAGAGGAAACCGATATCAACACTCTCCTGGATGAAACAATGTCATTGATAGAGGCGCAGTCCCGGGTCAGTAATATCCGGCTTATCAGAGAATACGCGGAACAGCTGCCGAAAATAAAAGTGAACAGGAATCAGATCCAGCAGGTTATCGTCAACCTGATCAATAATGCCATGGACGCCATATCCGGAGCGGGAAATGTGACCATCACCACAAACCGGTATCCGGCAGGAAAACAAGCAGGAAAGGGAACAGACGGGAAGACCGCGGAAAACGGGTATCTTGAGATTAAAGTCAGGGATACCGGCGCAGGAATACGGAAAGAAAATCTGGATAAGATCTTTGAACCGTTTTTTACCACTAAGGAAGTTGGGAAAGGGACCGGCCTGGGATTAAGCTTATGCTATGAAATCATCAAAAAACATAATGGGAATATACAGGTTGAGAGTGAACCGGGAAAAGGCTCAACTTTTATAATTTTACTGCCTATAGAAAAAAATCCGGCCTGATGACATACATTTCAAACAGCTGATTATCCGGGATCACCGGGTTTAAAAACCCGGTGCTGCGCCTTATATTATATTTTTATATCTTTGTGCCTTCGTGTCTTAGCGGCAATTTTTATCATAAAAAATAAAAACTTGAAATAATTATATAATAATATATTATAATCTATTATTTTAAAGGATTTACCGTATGATCATCACGGAACAGAAACCATTTGCCGAGATCCTGGAGAACCTGAAAAGCGAGAAGAAGATCATCATCATCGGATGCGGATTATGCGCCAAGACCGCCCAGACCGGGGGCGAGAAGCAGGTGAAGGAGATGTCGGAAAAACTCCGTAAAGAAGGAGTGCAGACCGCGGTCCATGATGTCCTTGACGCTGTCTGCGACGAGCGCCTTGTGAAACTCTTCATCAACAAGCATAAAGAGGAGATCTCCCGTACTGATTCCATCCTGATCCTCTCCTGCGGCGCCGGGGTCCAGGCTTTCAAACAGGTCCTGTCCGGCAAGAAGCTTCATCCCGGGCTCAATACGCTCTTCCTGGCAACGGAAAAGCGTCTCGGCGAGTTTTACCAGTTCTGCTCGCTTTGCGGGAACTGCGTGCTGGACCTGACCAGCGGTATCTGCCCCGTGACCCGGTGCCCCAAAGGTTACGTGAACGGCCCCTGCGGAGGCGCCAAGAACAGGAAATGCGAGGCTAATCCCGAGAATGATTGTGTCTGGCATATCATCTTCGAGGCCGGCATCGATGACCGGATCAGGGACAGGATGATCGAACTTAAAGACCATAAGAAACAGTTCCATCCCAGAAAAATATATCCCAAAGGAAAGGCCGTTCCCCATGCCTAGCACCCGGCCCGGCCGGGGGAAAGGGAGCGCGAACAGGAAAAATGGATTTCAAACAAGCGTTACAAGAGAAAAATTTTATCGTCACAGCGGAGATATTCCCTCCTAAGGGCACGGACACAGGAAATTTTCTGCGCAAGGCCGAACTCCTGAAACCGCTGGTCGATGCCATCAATGTCACGGACAACCAGAGAGCGGTCATGCGCATCAGTTCCCAGGCAGCATCCAGGCTCCTGATCGACCGC
>JAQTRT010000022.1 GCA_028711675.1 bacterium
ATTCATGCCATCTCACCAAAGGTTAATTTATGCCTGATCCTGCCGTCGGCCAGAAGAATACTGCCGTCCCGGTTCACGCGCTTCAATACACCCGAGTAAACAGCGGAACCTGCTTTTATGGTGACCGTGTCATGGAGATAGGCTATATTTTTCTTCCAATCCGCAAAGACCTGTTTCCGGCAGGAAGAAAAATCAAGGTACTGCTTCTCAAACAAGCTGACGCAGTCATTGAATATCTTCTCCCGCGAGAGCGGCTTGTCCGTCAGGTCCCTTAAACTCACGGCGCGCCCCTTTAACTCACCGATCCTGAGAAAATTCGTAAAGCAGTTGATGCCCACGCCGATCACGGAGGCCTGGATCCGTCCCTGGCTTACCTGGTTCTCGATGAGAAGACCGGAGACTTTTTTCTGGTCGCATATGATGTCATTGGGCCATTTGATCTGAAGGGAACGTTTATAAGACTGAAGAACCTTCAGCATCGTCTGGGCGGTCAGGATGGAGAGATCGTTATGGTCCAGGACCGGTTCCTGGATGAACAGCGAGAAGTAAATGTTCTCCCGGGCCGGCGAGAACCAGATGCGGTTGAAACGGCCGCGTCCGTCCGTCTGCTTGTCCGCGACAACGATGAAATTATTCCGGTACCGGGAGCTTATCCGGAAAGCATGGTCGTTGGTGGAATCAATGGTCTTAAAGTAAAAAACCTTTTTAAATAAACGGCTATTCTTAATACAACTTTTAAAGCTCATTAGAATGAAAACTCATAACACGGGAAGTACTTTTTAAAATGAGGCGGCGGCCGGAATTGAACCGGCAAATAACGGTTTTGCAGACCGCTCCCTTAACCATTTGGGTACACCGCCATGAAATTAGACGTTAATATAATATTTTATACTGCATAGTCAAGCTGAATTTAAAGGGGGACGGTGCTTGACATTTTGACATTTTTATGCGAATAATAAATAATAGAATCTGTTTTAACCATCAATTTTAGTATTCCTCAAAAAATGTCAAAATGTCAAGCACCGTCCCCCTTGTCTTTTCCCTTGAATTCGGATTCCAATTTTATACAATTTCAGAAACCATGGAATTTACGATCATTAAAGAATCAGATACCTCGCGGGCAAGGAAAGGCCTGCTGAAACTGGGTCAAACGGTCCTCGAGACGCCTGTCTTCATGCCGGTGGGCACAAAAGGGACCGTGAAGACACTTGATTCCGGTGAATTAAAGGAGATCGGCCTTGACCTTATCCTGGCCAACACATATCACCTTTATTTAAGGCCGGGCCTGGACGTGATCAAAAATGCCGGCGGCCTTCATTCCTTCATGAACTGGGACAGGGCACTCCTGACGGACAGCGGCGGCTACCAGGTCTTCAGCCTGCCTGACCTGAAAAAGGTCACGGACGAAGGTGTCCTGTTCAAATCCCATATCGACGGCCAGGAGATCTTCTTCACGCCGGAAAGCGTCATGGAAGCTCAGATCATTTTTGGCTCGGACATCGTAATGTGCCTGGATGAATGCGTGGAACACACGGCCCCGCTGAAAAAAACACGGGAAGCGGTCATCCGGACCACGCTATGGTCGCGCCGGTGCAAGGAATATTTTAACTGCCATAAAAAACCTCACCAGAACCTTTTCGGCATCGTACAGGGAGGATTTGACAAAGGCCTGAGGAAAGAATCCCTGGAGCAGATATGCGAACTGGGCTTTGACGGTTACGCGGTCGGCGGCTTGAGCGTGGGCGAAACCTATGAAAAGACATTCGATATCCTGGACTCCGTGACGCCCGGCCTGCCCCGTGAGAAACCGCGTTATTTCATGGGCCTCGGTTCCCTTGATGAGCTGGAACAGGCCGTCCGGATGGGCGTGGACATGTTCGACTCTGTCTGGCCTACACGCAATGCCAGGAACGGCCAGGTCTTCACCAGCGAAGGAAAAAAACAGGTCAGGAACGCCAGGTTCAAGTATTCCCTGGAACCCGTGGACAAGGAATGCAGCTGCTTTGTCTGCAGGAACCACACTTTATCTTATCTGCACCATCTGTTCAACGTGGAAGAGCTGCTGGGATACAAGCTGGCCACATACCATAACCTGTACTTTTTACAGAACAGGATAAAACAGATAAGGGACTCTATTTGATATCTTACCCGGTCCGGTCCCTGGAAAATTTATTTGACAGCTTATTTAAATATATTATTATTGATATTGCGTCATCATTTTCCATTCGCAGAGAATCAATTCTTGCGCTATTTCCCTGAGGTATCATCGTCTTGAAGATCAAATTTAAAAAAGAACTGGGCCGCTCCGACCAGGAAATACTGGATATCATCGAGTTCCTTCCGGATGCTGTGTTCGTCCTGGACAAGGACCGGAAAGTGATCGCCTGGAACAGGGCTGTTGAAGAGATGACCGGCGTCCCGAAGAAAAAGATCCTGGGCAAAGGGAACTATGCTTATTCCGTGGCTTTCTACGGAAAAAAAAGGCCTCTGTTAGCTGACCTGATCCTGGGTGATAATCCTTCTACTAAAAAAAAATATGATTATGTCAAACGTCAGGGAAATACGCTATTCGCCGAAGTGTTTATACCTTCTCTGAATAAAAACAAAGGGGCTTATTTGTGGGTGAAAGCTTCAGCAATCTTCAATAAAAAAGGCGAAGTGATCGGCGCCATCGAATCGGTCCGCGATATCTCCGAAAGGAAACTGATAGAAGAAGAATTAAAGAACGCCCATCAGGATCTGGCTGACACTATCGAGTTCCTTCCGGATGCCACGTTCGTCCTGGACAAGGACCGGAAAGTGATCGCCTGGAACAGGGCTGTTGAAGAGATGACCGGCGTCCCGAAGAAAAAGATCCTGGGCAAAGGGGACTATGCCTATTCCGTGGCTTTCTACAGAAAAAAAAGGCCTCTCGTGGCTGACCTGATCCTGGGCGATAATCCTTCCATAAAAAAGAACTATGATTATGTCATAAGCAAGGGAACGACCCTGTTTGCCGAAGTCCACATACCTTCCTTATACAAAGGCAAAGGAGCTTATTTATGGGTGAAAGCTTCGGCCATATATGACGACCAGGGCAACATCAAAGGGGCCATAGAATCCGTCCGCGACGTTACGGAACGCAAGTTGTATGAGGACAGGATACGGTTCCTGAGCTTTCACGACAAGCTCACGGGATTATACAACCGGGTCTTCCTGGAAGAAGAACTGAAACGGCTGGATGAAAAAAAGGCATTCCCCCTCAGCATCATCATGGCTGACGTGAACAATCTGAAAGTGACCAATGACGCTTTCGGCCATGAATCCGGAGATGAGCTCCTGTCCAATGCCGCCAATATTATCCGGACCTCCTGCCGCAGTGAGGATATCATCGGACGCTGGGGCGGGGATGAATTTCTGATCCTTCTGCCGCAATCCTATGAGCTGAACGCATCCAAGATCATCGCCCGCGTCAAAGAGAGCTGCAGCCAGGTCAAGAACATGGCCACAAGACCGTACATCGCGTTCGGCACAGCCACGAAAGAAAACAGCGACCAGAACATCAAGAAGATCCTGAAAGAGGCCGAAGACAGGATGTACAGGAATAAACTGAGCGAGGAGAAGAGCCTTTACAGTTCGTTCATCACATCACTGGAAAAAGCCCTTTGGGAGCGGCACCATGAAACGCAGGAACACACCCAGCGCATGCAGGAACTGGTGAAGAAGATGGCGAAAGCGCTGAAGTTGTCCGATAACACCACGGACGAACTGCTGCTCATGGCAGCCCTGCACGATATCGGGAAGATCGGGATACCCGATGACATCCTGCTCAAACCGGATAAACTGACCAAAAAGGAATGGGATATCATAAAAAAACACACTGAGATCGGATTCAGGATAGCCCAGTCCAATTACGAACTCAGCGCCATTGCTGACGGGATCCTGGCCCACCATGAACGCTGGGACGGGACCGGTTATCCGCGCGGTTTAAAAGGAAGGAAGATACCCCTGATCGCCCGCATCATATCCGTGATCGACACATATGATGTCATTACGAACGGCCGGCCGTATAGAAAAGCCCGAAGTAAAAAAGAAGCCGTCCGGGAACTGATAAGGAATTCATGAACACAGTTCGATTCGGAAATCGGCAAGTCATTTGTGAAGCTGATATCAAAACCGAGAAATTAAAAAGCTACAGATATCTTTCCCTGGCAGTCTTCCACAGCTTTTTTGATTTTAGAAGATATTCAATAAAATCGCGTACAGCGCCATATCCGCCTTTCTGTTTTGTGACAAGATCGGCCATCTGCCTGATCTCCTTCACGGCGTCCTTTACCGCCACCCTGAAACCCACCCGGCGGAAAAGCTCCAGATCGATAATGTCATCAGCAATGAAGGCCGTCTCCTCCCGGCTGACGCGAAAATCCTTCATGATCCTTTCCAGGAGCAGATGTTTCTTGAGCGCGCCCTGGTACACCTTGTGGATGTCCAGTTCCCGCGCGCGGATATCCACGATACGGGAACGCCGGCCGGTGATGACGGCAAACCTGATCCCCGCATGGACCGCCATCTTGATCCCGGAACCGTCCTTGACATTGAACCGCTTCTGTTCCATCCCTTTTTCGTTATAATACACGCCGCCGTCGGTAAGGACACCGTCCACGTCCAGGAGCACAAGCTTGACCTTTTTCAGCTTACGGTTTCGAAACAAATATTTCAGCATGATCAATAGATCCCTGATTTCAGGATATCATGGATATGGATCAGCCCTTTCGGCCGTTCCTGTTCGTCCCTGATGACCAGGGATGTGATCTGGCCTTCCATGATCTTAAGGGCTTTAGCCACAAGGTCGTCAGCCTTAACGGTCTTGGGGTCCCGTACCATGAACTCCTTCACAGGCCTCTCCATGATATCTTCGGTCTTTAATAAGATGCGCTTCAGATCGCCATCCACCAGAATGCCCTGCATTCTCCCCTTTTTATCGACTACAATGGCCACACCGAACTTTTTATCAATGATGACGGAGATAACGTTCTTCATCTTCTCGTCCTCATCCACCAGAGGAAGGTCCGCGCCCGTATGCATCAGGTCGCTGACTTTTAAAAGCTGTTTATGAAGCAGACCGCCCGGGTGAAGCAGGGCAAAATCCTCTTCGGTAAAATTGTTCATTTTCAGGAGAGCCACGGCCAGGGCGTCGCCCAGGACCAGCTGGGCGGTCGTACTCGAGGTCGGTGCCAGGTTCAGGGGACAGGCTTCCTCAACGACTCCCAGGTCCAGGACCACATCGCTGTTCTTAGCCAGTACGGATTCCGGAGCCGAAGTGATGGTGATCAATTTCACGTCATACCGTTTGAAATAAGGAAGGATCTTCACGATCTCGTCGGTCTCGCCGCTCTTGGAAAGGGCAATGACAACATCCTCCCGGAGGACAAGGCCCAGGTCACCGTGACTGCCTTCGGCCGGGTCAAGGAAAAAGGCCGGCGTTCCCGTACTGGTCATGGTTGCCGCGATCTTCTGGCCGATGAGTCCGGATTTACCCATGCCGGTTATAACGACCTTTCCCTTGCAGCGGAACAGGAGGTCCGCAGCTTGCGTAAAACTCCCGCCCATTCTTTTCTTCAGTATTTGAAGGGCTTCGATCTCTTTCTCGATGGTCTCCATTCCGATCTTTAATATGTCATTCATGATTCCTCACATTCCTTTTATTTCTATCAGCATCAATTCATTTCATGTTATCCTTCCATTACCCGGTACAATTCTTTCGCTTTTGTCAACACCTTCTCAACACGGGAGAGCGAAAACTGCGATTCCCTGTCACTCAGCGCTTTGTCCGGATTCGGATGGACTTCCATAAAGATCCCGTCCGCTCCGGAAACAACGGCTGAATAAAGGAGCAGAGGTATGACTTCCCTGGTACCGCCTGTCTTTCCCTGGCCTGTGGAAGGGAGCTGGACGCTGTGCGTTGCATCAAAGAGGACCGGGTACCCGAACTTCTTCATCACGGGGATACCGGGAAAATCGACTACCAGCCGTCCATAACCGAAGCTTGTACCGCGCTCCGTAATGGAGATTTCCCTGCATCCGGCAGTCTCCAGCTTTTCAATGATATATTTGACAGATTCAGGGGAAAGGAACTGGCCTTTTTTCACGTTCACCCATTTTCCCGTGCGTGCCGCTGCCTGGAGCAGGTCTGTCTGCCTGCAGAGGAAAGCCGGGATCTGGATCATATCGGCAATTTCAGCTACAGGCTCCACTTCCTCTGTGCAGTGGACATCGATGAGCAGGGGGATTTTCAACTTTTCTTTCAATCCTTTCAGGATATTCAATCCTTTCCTGAGACCCGGGCCCCGGAAGGAACTGACAGATGTACGGTTAGCCTTGTCATAGGAGGATTTAAAAATAAAAGGGATATTCAGTTTGGATGTTATCCTGATCAGGGTCCGGGCCGTCTGATAGAGCATCTTCTCGTTCTCGATCACGCACGGCCCGGCCGCAAGGAAAAAGCTTTTTTTATTCATTAATTTCATAAAGACCTTCTTTGGCAGTACGTTTGATATTTTAAATTTTTCTTATTCTCGGCCTGCAGCCCTGCAGGCCTCCGAGGGGAGTCGTACCCCGGAGGGCACCTTCGGCGGCTTTAACTTCCTGTTAAAATGAAACGCGACTCCAAACCGAAAAATTTAAAATATCAAACGCACTGCCATCATTTCTCAATTCATAATTCCTTCCAGAATCCTCTTCACTCTCCTGAAGTCCGCGGGGGTGTCCACGCTGATGGTATCATGTTCCGTCAGGACCACATCGATCCTGTAACCGTTCTGTAAGAACCTCAGCTGTTCCAGTTTTTCCGTTTTCTCAAGATTGGTTTGTTTTAACCTGGTCAGTTCTTTCAGTACCCTGGCCTGAAAACAGTATATCCCGAAATGTTTGATATATTCCGTGTCCGGCGTATTGTCCCTGTTGAACGGGATAACAGACCGGGAAAAATACAAAGCTTCCTTTTTATTATTCATGACGATCTTCACCACAGCCGGGTCCCGGACCATCTTTCCGTCCGTGATCTTCCTGCCCAGGGTTACGATCTGGACATGCGGATTTTTATTCACATGGTCAACGATCTTGTTAAGCATAGCGGGATGGACCAGGGGTTCATCACCCTGGATGTTCACGTAAAAATCCGCCTTGACCGAACGGGTCACTTCAGCCACCCTGTCCGTGCCGGACCTGTGGCGGGACGAAGTGAGCATCACCCTGCATTTGAACGCGGACAGTTCACGGACCATCCGGGGATGGTCCACGGCAATGATGACGTCATCGAGCCTGCTCTTTAAAGCATTAAAATACGTATAAGCCACCAGAGGTCTGTTGTTTATCCTCAGCAGCATCTTCTCGGGGAGCCTCGTGCTCTTCAGCCTGGCCGGTATGACGCCCAGTATCTTCATTTTAATTTCCTTAATTTCCGGATGATCCGGGTCGTGGAATGGTTCCTGATCATCTTAACGAGTTCGATCCGGCCCCCTCCTTTTTCCACCACATCCTTTTCAATGATCCTGTCCAGTGAATAATCGCCGCCCTTGATATGGACATCAGGCTTCACCAGTTTCAAGAATGTCCGCGGGTCTTTTTCGGAAAAAATAAAAGCATAATCAACGGGTTTCAGTCCGCACACAACCTCGGCCCTGCTGAACTGGTTGTTCACGGGCCTCCGGTCTCCCTTATTTTGTTTGACAGACTGATCGGCATTGACGCCCACGATCAGGACATCCCCCTGTTTCCTGCATTCCTCCAGATACCGGAGATGGCCGATATGGATGATGTCGAACACCCCGTTGGTGGTAACGATCCTTTTCTTCTTCTTCCTCAGATACCTGGCAAGACCGCGCAAGGATCCGGAAGACGTCAGGACGCGCGATCTGATCTCCTGTTCCAGGATCCATTCACAGGCTTTCTCAAAATCACTGAACCGGGCATCCGGAGCATAGTCCCCTTTTTTATGTTCACGGGGACCTATCAGAATATTGCATTTTAAACCGGCCTGGATACCGGCACCGATATCCGAATCCTTATCCCCGAGCATAAAGGAATGGGACAGGGACAGATCCATTTCCTTTTCAGCAAGGAGAAGCATGCCGGGACCAGGCTTACGCAGGAACGCGCCTTTCCTGTATTGCGGTATCCGGCTTTTCCCGTAGTATGGCGCAAAATAAATCCGGCTTATCAAGACCCCTTCTTTCTCCAGAAGTCCCAACAGATGCCGGTGTATCTGTTTCAGCTTGTTTTCAGAAAAATATCCGCGGCCGATACCGGACTGATTGGTGATAATGACAAGAAGGAATCCGGCCTCCTGAAGCCTTTTCAAGCCTCTGACAACGCCCGGAATAAAACGAATGTCCCCGGTGTCGTTCAGATAATGGGCGTCTTCGATAATAGTCCCGTCTCTGTCTAAAAAGACCGCTTTATTCATTATTCAATGCTCTTGCTAATTTTTCAATGGTAATAGGCGTGGTCCCCACTTCGCCCACCACGATTCCGGCCGCGAAATTGGACAGGGCGGCTGACTGCTCATAATCGAGTCCAGACACCAGGCCCATAACGCTTGTGGCAATGACAGTATCCCCGGCTCCCGTCACATCATAGACTTCTTTAGCATGCGTGGGTATATGTTTCGGCGCCTTACCCCTCTGAAAAATGGTCATACCGTCCCTGGACTGCGTAATGAACAGGGAACGAAGTTTCAGCCGGCTCATGATGAGCTTGCCGATCCGGTAAACATCTTCCTGGTTCCTGATGCTCTGGTTCATGGCCTTGGAGGCTTCATAGTGATTGGGTGTGATAAGCGTTACGTTCTTATATTGGAAGAAATGTTCGATCTTGGGGTCCACGGCAATGACCTTCTTACCGGTATTGGCCGCTTTGATCACTTCATTGATCACTTCAGGGATGATGACACCCTTGCCGTAATCGGATATGATGATACCGTCAATATCTTTCAGGGTTTTCTTGATATATAAGATCATGTTCCTGATGATCCCGCTGTCGATCTTCTGTATGTTCTCCTTATCCACACGAACGACCTGCTGGTTATGAGCAATGATTCTGGTCTTTTGCGTGGTAGGCCGGTTCACATCAATAAAGATGCCCGATGTGTTGATATTCCGGGAATTGAAGAATTTCTGGAGAAATTTGCCGTTGCTGTCATCGCCGATAACGCCGCTCAGGAAAACCCTGGCGCCCAGGCCGATCAGGTTGTTCACGACATTAGCAGCGCCGCCCGGCATCCTGGTCTCCCGATCTACCAGTACGACAGGAACAGGCGCTTCGGGCGATATCCGTTCCACAGAACCCCAGAGATATTCATCCAGCATGATATCACCGATGACCATGATCTTCTTATCATTGAATTTCTTCAACTTTTCAAGGAATATTCCTTTATTCTTTGCTATCATATATGCATCAAACTCCCGGATGGAGCCCTACGGCTTTACAGCCGTGGTACCCACAGAAATACGCCCTTGGGGGCGACATCCCGAAGACCCACAGAAGGTTCACTATAGTGGTATTCCGGGGATTCGGGATAAATTGAGTTTAATATATACTTTTAATGCAGATTGTCAAATTATTATTCTATTATAATAAGTATCGGGTTGTTTAAACCGCGGAACCTGATGTTCGAAGTATCTTTCCGTCAAATTCTGTTACACCGGAGAAAACCGGCAGAACCCGGCCTTCAAGGAAGACCTGGCTGATCCGGTCTCCCTGCCCGATCCTGAAATAGATCTTCAGGATTTCACGACCACGGGTCCTGACTGTAACAGGCGACAGGGTACCCTTGATCAATGAACTGAGTATGGCTGAAGCTGTGGCACCTGTTCCGCAGGCAAGGGTCTCGTTCTCAACCCCCCTTTCATAGGTCCTGACCTCGATGGAATGCCTGCTGATGATCCGCACGAAATTAACATTGGTACCGGCAGGTTTGAAAAGGTCATGGTATCTGATGAACCTTCCGGTCTTGAAAACATCCAGGTCCTCCAGATCATCCATGAACAGAACGACGTGAGGCACGCCTGTATTGAGAAAGTATCCTTCCCGGGCCTTTTCCCCCTGACCGATCCTGAGCCCCTTCCTCAGGCCGAACGGCTTTGTCAGTTCGACCTTAACCGCCTGGTCCCCCCTGATCTCTGCCCTGATCAGGCCTGCCAGTGTATCGAACTCCATTTTTTTTCCCGCTGCCTTGATGGAACGCGCAAAATGGGCAATGGCCCTTGAGCCGTTACCGCACATCTCTGCTTCGGAACCGTCAGCATTGATGATCCGCATGGTAAAATCGCTCTTTCTGCTCTTCTCGAGCAGAAGAAGGCCGTCCGCTCCTATACCGGTCCTGGGCCGGCATGCTGTCCGGCTGAACGGGACTACCACCCTGTTCTTCAGGGCCATCCGCCTGTTGTCCACAATGATAAAATCATTTCCCGTACTGTTATATTTGATGAACGGTATCTTTATCCTCTTCATAACCTTAAAAAATAATAAATATTAATATTATGTCAAATAAATAAAAAACTTCAGCCACAAAGGCACCAAGGCACAAAATACAGGAATCAGGGGGCAGGGATCAGAAATCAGGGAAGAAAAGAAAGATAAATTACGATTGTACAGAGCACCTGATAGCTCTAAGAATTAAGTTGACATGATAAATAAAAAGGTTAAATTCTTGGATGAAATAGACCGATGCTACCGTGAAATTTGAATATTGGACTTAGAGGTTTATCCGGAAAATGAGTTTTATTATCCCGTTTATCCGCCTTTTTTTCCCGGTTTATGGACTTGTTGTTCTCAGCTTCGAGGAAGGGAGAAGGCATCATAAACATAACCAGTTCATCATTATCCTCTTTGCCCTCCTGATTGCCAAAGAAGTGATCCATAAGCTCATGCTGGACGCTTTCGGCGTGAAAATATATTTTACGAATTTCATTATCCTGTATTACCTTATCAATTTTATCCCGGTCATCTATATCAACTACCTCCTTATCCTGTTCATATCCAAAGCCCAGAAACCTCCCGTGATGTTCTTTATCTATACCCTGCTGATCCTTCTCTCCATGGTCTTTTTTCTGATCACGGGCCAGCCGTTCACTTTCCTCATCCAGATCATATCCCGTTTCCTGATGATCCTGCTGATGGTATATATCATGTTCAGGCTGAACACGCTTTATCTGGAAGATGAGATGAACATTATCATCAAGAACAGGCTTTCTATCAACACTATTCTCACAATCCTCAGTATCCAGTATGTCTTTTTCTTTGTTACGGACAATTTTGTCAAAAACCTGATCGAGATCGTACTGTACGGTCTCCTGGCCATTATCATCTATACCCGCGTGGATGAAGGATATGACGAGCTGAAGAACAACATCCAGCACCTGGGATATGAAAAAGAGATATTCATCAACCTGCTGCAGAAAGTAGGGAGCGGTCTCACATCGGAGACCAATTTCGACAAGATCCTCGAACTCATCTTAAATTACTCGGTCGACGTCATTAAATCCAAGGCCGCGGCCCTGCTCCTGGTCTCACCGGACAAACAGTACCTTTCGGCCAAATTCGTCCACGGGCTCTACCCGCCCACGGAAAAAGTGGAAGGGTACGCCGCCACCAAGGAGAAATTCCTGGTGGAAAAGTTCAAGAATGAAAAGATCGCCATCGGCAGGACCTACCTGGGTGAAGTGGCCCAGAAAGGCGAAGCCATCCTGATCGAGGACGCCCATGAGAACACGAACATTCTTCAGACCGCGCCTGACCTGATGGACATCCACAGCCTCATCGTCGTGCCCCTGAAGTTCAAGGACGAGGTGATCGGAGTGGTCTCCTTCCTCAACAAGGACGCAGGCGGTGAATTCAATAAATATGAACTACAGCTGTCCCAGACCCTGGCCGAGCAGGCAGCCATCACCCTGAACAATTTCAGATTGTACAATGAGCTGCTCGTGAAGCAGAGGGACGAGCGCGAGATCGAGATCGCGGGTGATATACAAAAAGACCTTCTGCCCAAGCAGCTCCCCCAGATCCCGGGCGTGGACCTCTTCGCCTATAATAAATCGGCCAAAGGCGTAGGCGGCGATTATTACGACCTGCTGAACTTTGACAACAAACGGCTGTCCGTCATCATTTCCGACGTGGCAGGCAAAGGGGTTCCCGCGTCCCTGGTCATGGTCATGCTCAGGACTACGCTCCATAATATCCTGAGACCGCACCTTCCGCCCAAGGATATCCTTACGTACCTCAATAAATTCCTTTCCACGGAAAGCACACAGGAAAGATACGCCACGCTCTTCTATATCCTGCTGGACGTGGAAAAACAGACCATTACCTATACCAACGCGGGCCAATGCCCCCTGCTGCTTTACAAAAGCCAGGATAACACGTTCGATCTGCTCGATACGCCCGGCCTTCCTCTGGGTATCATGCGCGACCAGAAATATGAACAAGCTGAAAGAGGCATGCAGAAAGGCGATATCATCCTCCTCTACACGGACGGTATCACCGAGGCCATGAACACCAAGCGTGAACAGTTCTCCATTGAACGGGTCAAGGATATTATCAGGACCAACAAGGAGAAATCCGCCCAGGATATCGTCTCCATCATCCAGTCTAAAATGGACGAATTCTGCACCGGGGCACCGCAGCATGACGACCAGACATTGATATTATTAAGGTTAGTTTAATTTTTCAAGGAGGCACTCTGATGGAAATCAAATCAGTGGAAAAAAACGGGATCATCATTCTGGATATTGAAGGTGAAATTGATCTATACAACGCCCCGCGCTTGAAGGAAGTGATTAAAAAGAACGTAGAAACACAAAAATACAACATTATCATCAACCTGGCCAAGGTGAGCTATATCGATTCATCCGGTATAGGCGCCCTCATCTCCAGCCTCTCCAACCTGAAGAAATACCAGGGCGGATTGAAACTGGTCAAGGTCATGGGCTCGGTAAAAAAAGTATTTGAACTGACTAAATTGACCAGCTTCTTTGAGATCTTCGAAGAAGAGGAAATAGCCATCAAGTCATTCATATAAAATCATCCTGAAAAGGATAAACAGGGAAAAGGAGTAACGAAGCATGAAGAATTTCTTATTCACATCTGAATCCGTCACAGAAGGACATCCGGATAAAATCGCGGACCAGATCTCGGACGGTATCCTGGACAAGATCTACGAAAGCGATCCTAAAGGACGGGTGGCCTGCGAGACACTGCTGACGACAGGACTTGTCATAGTAGCCGGCGAGATCACCACGACATCACAGTTCGACGCGTCCGACGTGGTACGGAACACGGTCAAGGAGATCGGCTACACGGACGCCAATTACGGTTTTGACTACAAGACCTGCGGGGTTATCATTGCCATCGACAAGCAGTCCCCGGACATCGCCATGGGCGTGGACAAGGAAGGAGCCGGTGACCAGGGCATGATGTTCGGTTTCGCCATCAAGGAGACCAAGGAACTGATGCCCCTTCCCATATCCCTGGCCCATAGACTGGTAATGAAATTAAGCGAGGTCCGGAAGAACAAGACACTGGACATGATCCTGCCTGACGGAAAATCCCAGGTGACCATCGAATATGAGAACAATAAGCCGAAAAGGGTGAATGCGGTCGTCATCTCCACACAGCACCTGGCTTCCATCGAGGTCAAGGACCTGAGGCCCCTCATCATCGATAAAGTGATCAAGCCCGTGATCCCTTCCGACATGATGGATAAAGAGACCAAGATCTTCGTCAACCCCACGGGACGTTTCGTCGTGGGAGGACCCCAGGGCGACACAGGACTGACAGGCCGGAAGATCATCGTAGACACGTACGGCGGCTACAGCCGGCACGGCGGCGGATGTTTTTCAGGCAAGGACCCGACCAAGGTCGACCGTTCAGCTGCGTACATGTGCCGGTACATCGCCAAGAACATCGTGGCAGCCGGACTGGCGTACCAGTGCGAGATCCAGCTGGCCTATGCCATCGGCGTAGCTGAACCCGTCTCTGTACTCGTGGACACCTTCGGGACAGGCGAAAAACCCGAGGAAGACATTTCGAAGATGGTCCGGGAGGTCTTCCCCCTCACACCCAAGGGTATCATCGAAAAACTGAAATTACGGAGACCCATTTATAAAAAAACCGCGGCTTACGGCCATTTCGGCCGGGAGAACGAGGGGTTCGAATGGGAAAAGCTGGATATGACCGATAAAATAAAAAAATTTTTTTAAAAGGAGATTAGGAAATGAAAAAAAACATATTATATCTTTTCCTTCTGGCAGGCTTGATGTTCATCCTGAATAATTGCGGGATCCAACCGCCCACCCAGGACCTGGATCTGGCCAAGGCCAAGCTGGCCGAGGCCGAGGAAGTGGAAGCCAACCAGTATGCTCCCACCGAATTCAATAAAGCTAAAGAATTGATCAATTCCGGTTCTAAGGTTATGGTCAAGGAGAAAAGCCGGAAGAATAAAGGCGCTAAGGAAGATTTTACCAGCGCCAAGACCGAGGCAGAAAAAGCATACACTAAAGCTGCTCCGTCCTATACACAAAAGAACATCCAGGAGCTGGAAAGCAGCCTCAGCAAAGGCAAGGAGATCAAGGCTGACGTAGCGGCCAAGGATGATTATTCCAAAGCCCAGCAGCTGCTGACCGAATCCAAGGACGCGTACGCAAAAAAAGAATATAAAAATTCCTATACTAAGGCTAAAACAGCCAGGGAAATAGCGGAGAACGCGTATAAATCCGCGGCAGAAAAGAAGTCGAAGGCAGAAACAGCCATCCAGGACGCAAAAAAAAGCCTGGAAGAAGTGGAAAAAAATCAGAACCAATAAATTAACCCAAGGAGGTTCAACCGATGAAGATCATTAATTATGCGTTCTTAACGGCCCTGCTGGTCCTGACCCTCTCTTTCGGACAGGAAATAGGAGCCCAGGATACCGCAGCCGCGAATACAGAGACCGAACTTCAGGAATTAAGGACCGTGATCCTTACCAAGATCGGACTGGTGAAAGATTTATTGAAACAAGCTGATGACAATTACAATGCCGGCGAATACGACAAAGGCTATGATTACGCCATACAGGCCAAGCAGATCACGGATGAGATCAACAAACTGAGGGAAGAACTGTACTTCAAGGTGCAGGCGAACAATAAGATCGAACAGGCCAAGACCATGATCGGCCAGGCGGAAAGCATGGAAGCCGACAAATGGGCGCCTGACGAACTGGCCAATGCCAAGACATCCCTCCTCTCGGCACAGAATTCCTTCGAACAGAAATCCTTCAGCCAGGCTGTGACCTACGCGGATGAAGCCATCAATTACGCCCAGTCCTGCCTGAACAAGATCGACGAGCACAAAAAAGCCCTGGAAGCGGAACAGCTGAAAAAACTGACCGAACATCCGGACGTTAAACAAGGCCGAAACCTGCTGGACGAATCAGGGGAATTCAAGATCAAGACCAGTTACACAGTCCGCTATATCCCGGAAAGACGGGATTGTTTATGGAGGATCGCGGAATACGATTATATCTATAACAATCCCTGGAAATGGCCGGTGATCTACAAAGCCAACAAGAACAGGATTAAAGACCCGGACCTGATCTATCCCGGGCAGAAATTCAGCATCCCCGAACTGGATGACAAAGGCAATCCTATCCTGCTTGAAAAGGAAAAAGTCCGTATACAGGAGATCAAAGAGATTAAAGAACAGACCAGCGGTAAGGAAGATTCGGAAAAACAAACACCCGTGAACCAGAAGCAGGAAAAGAATCCCCAGGAATAAGGTCTGAATAAGGCTGATATCCGGGACCTGGCCCGGAGCTGATTCGGCGGTGCAGAGTATCTTTAAGGATATTGCGCCTTCCCGGGAGCGACACAGGAAAAACAGATTCAAACCTGTTCCTGCATGTTTGAAAATCAATAATTGAAAAAAATAAAAATATCAGAGAGGATAACATGAAATACGATGTAAAAAATATGGACCTGGCCGAACAAGGCAAGTTAAAGATCGAATGGGCTGAAAAACAGATGGATGTTCTGCGGAACATCCGCGAGGATTTCAGCAATAAAAAACCGCTGAAGGGAACCAAGCTTGCTGCCTGCCTCCACGTAACAGCCGAGACAGCTAATCTCATGATCACGCTGAAAGCCGGAGGGGCTGAAGTGGCCTTGACCGCCTCCAATCCGCTTTCCACGCAGGATGATGTGGCTGCTTCCCTGGTAAAACATCACGAGATCCCGGTGTTCGCCGTTAAAGGCGAGGATAACAAAACCTATTACTCTCACATCCATTCCGCGCTTGAGATCAAACCCGACATCACCATGGACGACGGCGCGGACCTTGTCTCCATGATCCATTCCCAGAAACAGGATTTATTAAAGAACATACTGGGCGGTACGGAAGAAACCACCACAGGCGTTATCCGGCTGAAAGCCATGGCCAAGGACAAAGCCCTGAAATATCCCATCATTGCCGTGAACAACGCCATGACCAAGCATTTCTTTGATAACCGTTACGGCACAGGCCAGTCCACCATAGACGGGATACTGAGGTCCACCAACATCCTGCTGGCCGGCAAGAATGTTGTTGTCTGCGGATACGGCTGGTGCGGAAAAGGCGTGGCCATGCGTTCCCACGGCATGGGCGCCAATGTCATCATCACGGAAGTGGATTCCATCCGTGCCCTGGAAGCAGTCATGGACGGTTACAGGGTCATGCCCATGGCGGAAGCTGCCAGGATCGGCGATGTATTCATTACGGTCACAGGGGATAAGACGGTCATCAGCCTTGAACACATTCAGGCCATGAAACCGGGTGCCATCCTCTGCAATTCCGGCCACTTTAACGTGGAGATCGATACCGACGGCCTGAAGAAGAAAGCCAAAAGCAGTAGACAGATCAGGGATTTCGTGGTAGAATATACTCTGGACAAGGGACATTTTATATATCTGCTGGGCGAAGGCAGATTGATTAACCTGGCTGCCGCGGAAGGTCATCCTGCCATTGTCATGGACATGAGTTTTGCCAACCAGGCCCTCGCCGCTCTCCATATAAAGAACAACCATAAGGAGATGGAGAAGATCGTTTACGATGTACCGGAAAAAATAGACCGCGAAATCGCCCTTTTAAAGC
The DNA here is from genome assembly GCA_028711675.1 of bacterium. Lineage (GTDB taxonomy): Bacteria > Spirochaetota > JAHITG01 > JAHITG01 > JAHITG01 > JAQTRT01. The sequence goes on from JAQTRT010000022.1 coordinate 17,137, forward strand.
TAAAGAGTATGGGGATTCATATCGATACTTTAACTGAGGAGCAGAGCAACTACCTCAATTCGTGGAAAGAAGGTACATAATTATGAAAAAAGGGTATCTATTGATAGGTCTCATCCTTGTCTTCAGCCTGTACGGATGTAAAAAACATATCGAGATCTATGTGGAAAGCGATCTGAAGCCTGTCCAGGGTTTCGACCAGGCCGATATCCAGGCCGTAGCTGTCCTGAACTTTGATGCGTCCCAGATAAAAGAAAGCGACGTGGATAATATCGCCCTGCGCGACACCATTGCGTATGATATCATCAGGAACCTTTATGAACAAAAAAAGATCCGCGTCATCCAGGGACAAGCCGTGGAATCGGTGCAGGAACGTGAGATCATCCAGGCCACCAAGGGTGATTACGAGGCTGCCACATCAACGATCGAAAGGCTCGTGACCTATAAATATAATCCTTATCAGAAGGTCGACGCCATCCTGACCGGAAAGGTCCTGGATTACGTCATTGTCGACGAGGACAACGCAGGTTATAACTATATCGAACTCCTGGTCCAGCTTGTAGACAGCGTGGACGGATCCATGTACTGGGTCACCAAGATCAGAGGCAATTACAAGGATGTCATCTATACCATCACATACACGCTGAGCAATAAATTATACACGGAACCGGCCCTGCCCCTTACCACAACCATCGAGATGCCTTCCCCCAATATCGAGTCCAGCATAGGTACTCCGGTACCCATGCCGGTCCCGGGCCCGAAATAAGGAACGGGAAGGTTCTGATTTTTCATGCGGGTCAGGATAATATTATTTCATATTGTAGCGGCGTACCTTTAAGTGCGCCGGGTAAAAGAAATTAATAAGTAGATGATATTCATCGACGGGTCTGAAGACCCGTCGCGACTGACAACCGTTAATCAACACACCTGAAGGTGTGTTGCTACAACCGATATCACTCTTTATTCCCGTTGCCGATACTGGTATACACCTTACTGGGCAGAATATACTGGAAATCAACAGCCCGCTGGTTGTTGGGCGCTTCCGCGGATATAGCCACCATATATTTAGGTTTGAACTTGTCCGTAACCACATTCACCTTCACCTGGAAAGTAAGCACTCTCTTCTCGCCCGGGCTCAGGCTTTCGACCGTGGTCTGGCTGATCCCCGTGTTCACCACGCCCTCG
>JAQTRT010000260.1 GCA_028711675.1 bacterium
GCCCTTCGCCACCATCCAGCATGCTGTTGATGTGATGTCCTCAGGCGTTCCTGCCTGCACCTCAGCCACGACCTATGTGTTCCCGGGCAGCTATAACAGCCCGGTTTTAATCCTGTCCAACAGGAACAGCGGGTATATGGTGATCACGAAGCTTTCCAACAGTTCGCCGCTGATGAGGGTCATGGGCTCCGGCTATGGATTCCGGCTTAATAATGTCCCGCGCGTAATCATCGACAATATGACCGTGTTCGCGTCCAGCGGGAACGGTATCATTATCGACGGCACTTCTGTCTCCAATTATATCCGGTACAACACGCTTTATTCCAACAGCAATAACGAGATCATGGTCGCAGGCAGCGCGGTCAATAAGATTTTTATCATTTCCAATACCCTTTTCAACGGCCAGCGCGGGCTCTTTGTCCAGGAAGCAGGCAGAAGCCTTTTCAAAGGGAACACGATATCCGGTTACCCGAACAATGAAGGGATCCGTATGGAACGGAACGAAGGGAATATCCTCAGGGACAATGAGGTCTTTGCATGCCGGTCCGGTATGACAGCCGAATTCGTGACCAACCTGGTGATGCGGGACAATAAGGTCCATCATATCGGACAGACAGGCTTGTCCTTCTCGCTTGCGTATCAAAGCATGGTCTCGAACAACAGCATCTACCGGTGTGCTACGAACAACACGGGTGCCGCGGGCATCAGCGTTAACAACCATACAAAATATCTGACTATCAGGAATAATACTCTTTATTCGAACGTGCGTCAGGAGACCAATTTTTCATACGGTATCTTCATACAGGCCACCCAGGGCTCGAATATCAGTGTCCTCACGAACAATATCTATGGCGTTTCACCGGGTGTCTTCAACTGCGGCGCCGATTTTGTGCGGATCAGCAGGAATTACATACATGACCTTCCGGGAAAATGGGGAAACGCTATCGAGGTCAACACCAACCAGGAATCAGGGAGCGGCACCAATAACCACGCTTATAACAATACCGTGAACAGCAACACTATCCGGAGCCGGGGTATATCCATCTCCTGGGGTTCGAACCATACACTTGTGGGGAACAGTATCGAGCAGCTCCCGACCCAGCAGGCTGTTAATGTCTACCGTTCCGGCCATCTCGTCTTTAACGGGAATACCATCCGCTATGCCTGGAACGGAGCAGAGCTCAATAATGTGAACGGTACCATGAACGACAATACAATCGAATATATCAAAGGAGGAGGGTTGAGGCTTTCTTCTGTCCGTGATTCAGCTGTCTCCAATAATACGATCCGGCGGTGCGGAATAACCAATTCAGGATGGGGATACGGCATTAATATTGACAATGACGCAAAGAACGTCAGAATCCTGAATAACCTTATTTATTCAAATGTGGCTGATGAGACCAATTTCAGGGAAGGCATCAGTATCGGTTCATGCGTGGCCACGAACATACTTATCCTGTCGAACGAGGTTTACGGCATGGGAACGGCTATCCGTAATGACGGCGGCGATTATATCTATATCCGCAGGAATTATCTCCATAATAATAAATTCGGGAACATTCAGATATGGTCCAATAATTTTTCGCCTTCCAGTACACGGCCTTACTATAATACCATCAGCAGTAATCTTTTAACCGGCTCAGGGCTCTCTCTGAGCTACGGGGAAGGGCATATGATACAGGGGAATATGATCAGGAACGCCCTGATTACGGATTTCTGGGGGAACTCTATCATGAGCGTGAGTCATGTCTCCAACCTGAACATGTCCGCCAATACCATCACTAATTCGGGATCAGGGGTGAGTCTGAACGATGTGCAGAGCGCGGATGTGTTCCGGAACACTCTGGTGAGCAATCTCAACGGCATAAGCCTGAACGATGATTTCAACTTGATCGGTATCAGGTTCAATACGATAAAGATGAGGACGAACGAAGGGATCAGTATCCGCTCGCGGATAGGCCGAAATGTCGTTGTTTTTTCGAATACCATACTTGGGGCCGGCGTGGCTCTGCGGAACCAGAGCGCGGATAACATCGAGATAAGGGAGAACCGTTTCCTGGAATGCCGCTGGGGCGGGATTGAGATGAGCACGAATAACGAAACAGGGATCCCTTCACCCCTTATCTATTCCAACACCATCATCAGTAATACGGTCACAGGCAACGGCATCAATCTTTCCGGCGTGAGGGGCCTTCTTGTCCAGGGTAACCGTATTAGCGATATCGTCCGGCATACCAATTCCTGGGACACGGCTTTGTCGTTCCAGAACGTTTCCAATGCCGAGGTGAAAAGGAATGAGATCAGAAATACCCTTACTGCCATGGAGTGCAATCATCTGAATGATTCCCGTGTGACCTATAATACCATGGTCAGCAACGGTGTGGGTATTGTGATAAAGGATCCCTGTTACGGCCTTGCTATCCGCTGGAACCTGGTCACAGCCTGTACCAGCAGCGCTTTCAGGTTCGGTCCCGATGACCTGGCCGCTACGCAGATCGAGGTGCGCAGGAATAATTTTATCAGCAACCCGCGCAATGTGGAAGCCAGGACCAACCTTGATATCAGGTCGAACTGGTGGGGAACTTCCCTGCGAGCCGATATCCTGGGTTCTTTCGATTACGGATCAACTGTCCCGGCCTTTATCCCCTACAGGCTCTGGAGAGAGTATAACCTGGAGGAAGGTGCGGATACGGACAATCTGGAAAATGTCACGGGTTTTACCTGCGAAGCGGCAGGGACCCTGGCCAATCTCAGATGGAACAGGAATACGGATGCGGACAGGGAGAACTATTATGTTTACCGCAGTTTCAACCCGGATAACGGCTTGCTCCAGCATACTCCGGCTTATGTGATCGCCATCACAACGAATACTAATTTTAGCGATACACCGGCTGGAGGCATGTACAGTTATTGGGTGACTGCGGGTGATGATCCTTCGCCTCCGGCAGGTTCTATCCTAACCAATGAATCCTGGTACTCTGTCATGCAGACCGTGACCGTGGGCACCGGGACCAATGTCTATAATTATACCCAGGACAAATGGTACTGGAACATCCAGAGTGCCGTTGATGCGGCTGCAACGGACGACGTGCTCCATGTCAGGCATACGGGTTATCCTGTCAGCGGATCCGGCATTTATAATGAAAGGATCGAATTTTCCGATAAGGGCGCTTCCACGGCCACGCGGTTGACCATCGTCTCCTCCAACTGGCTCAGGACAGGGGATGTCAGTACAATCCTTGACGGTACAGGTAATACGCATACAGTAGTCATCGGTTCCAACAGGCGCGTGAAACTGCATGGTTTCAAGATCAAGAACGATACCTGGGACGGGTGCGGTATCCTGATCACCGGCGGTTCATCCGGGAACCTGATAACCCATAACCTTATCTATTCCAACAATCCGACTTGGTCGGACAATGCCATGCCGCCGTTCGGATTGATAGTGGACCATGGCCGGTGCTCCAGCAATGTCATCGCTTCCAACGAGTTCAGGAACAACCTGTACGACCTGGCTCTTCTGGGCGGCCATGACAACAGCGTTTTTTCCAACAGATTCCACGATTCCGGTTATCTGGCCGTTGCCATCGGGGATTATCCTGGGCCCACCCGGAAGAACAGGGTATGGAACAACCTCATCCATCATCAGGGAAAGAACGGATTCACTTTCTACGGGACCACGTCAAGCAATACGGTGATCAGCAATGTCGTCCGTGATTGTACCAACGCCTTTACCGTGGAAAAGAGCGGAGGCCCCTCTGATCCTCCGGTGGGTCCGGGTGTCCAGTTCAACCGTGTCGCCTATAACTCATTTTACAGAAATAAGAACGGAATCGTGCTGGTGGACCATTCTTTCGCGTCCGGTAATGTCTTTTCACACAATATCATTACCAACAATATGGATAACGGCATTATCATCGTTTCCACAAATTCCTCTACTAATTCCATGGATAATCTTTTTGCCACGAACCTCATCACGGGAAATACCACAGGCGTTTATTTCCAGCAGGTGAGCAATTTCTCCCTTATCAGCAACGTGATCAGGAACAACCAGAACGGGGTCTCTGTCAGGGATTCAGCCGGTCTGGTCATTAAGCGGAATGTCATTCGTCAGAACGTTCAGATAGGATGCTGGATGACCAATTCTGGCATGCTTTTCAACCTGAATGACATTGCCAGCAACGCCACAGGCGTGTACTTGGCAGCGCTCAGCGGCAGCTGCAGCAGGAATAATGTATATGATAATTCATCATGGAATGTCTCTGTTACGGCCTCACCCGGCGGGCCCGGGTCCATCGGCCTGACGAACAACTG
>JAQTRT010000261.1 GCA_028711675.1 bacterium
TTTACAGCCTTTAAGACCTTTATAGCCTTCTTTATTGCCTTTACGACCTTTTTATCTCCACCCTTCAGATGATCCTGGGGTGGCAGGAATCGAACCTACAAATGTCGGCTCCAAAGGCCGATGCCTTACCAGTTTGGCGACACCCCATATGAATCATGCGCTCTTATCAAAAGCCTCCAGGATAGAAGTTTCAAGCTTTTTTCTGAATTCCGTGTTGATCGGGTGAACGATATCCTTGAATTCTCCTGTTTTTACCTTTCTATTCGGCATCATTATATATTTTCCGTTCTTACCATTCATAACCCGGATATTATGCACAACAAAGACATCATCAAAGGTAACTGAGGCATAGGCCAGCAGGCTGCCTTCACTCTCTACTTTTTTAATACGAATATCAGTGATTTCCATAGAATAGGTTCCTCCTTAATCAGTAAATAGTTCCCTATAGAATCCTGAAGATAAGATAATATTTTTATAATTTTTTTTCAACTTTTTTTTGGTTTTTTCCGCCTGAATCCGGGTCCTGAACAGCCCGAAAACAGCAGATCCTGTACCGCTCATCAGGCTATTATCCGCCCCGGCCTCCATCAGGTCTGCCTTGATCTGCCGGAGAAGAGGTTTTTTCTTAAAAGCATTGGCTTCAAAAATATTGTACAGGTTGGCCTTGATCGATCCGTAATCCCCTGTCTTCAGGGCCCGGACAAGCTTCTTGAACCGTACAGCCCCCTGGTTGAAAGTATCGGGGTTCAGGTCCTGATAACTCTCTTTTGTGGATATTCCGAAACCCGGATAGATAATGAGAAAATAATAAACCGGCCTGCTCTTGATCCATTCCAGTTCCTCCCCGTAATGACGGCCTATCTGAAGACCTCCTTTCAGAAAGAACGGAATATCTTTACCGATATCTTTACCGATCCCGGCCAATTCCTGATGGTTCAAACCCAGGCCTGACAGGATATTGATCCCGCATAAGGCAGCCGCCGCATCAGAACTTCCTCCGGCCATGCCTGCTCCCAGGGGTATCCTTTTTTTAATATCAAACCTGAAGTTCCCCACACCGGCATATCGCTGTTTCAACGCATGGACCGCATCTTCAACGATGTTATGCGTTCCCTTCAGGCCCTTGTGACTGGTCAGGACACGCGTGTTTGCGGATTTCCTGATGGTGATCTCATCAAAGAGAGAAACAGCCTGCAAGATGGTCTGGAGCGTATGAAAGCCGCTGGATTGCCGTTCTATGACATCCAGGAACAGATTAACCTTAGCCGGTGTTCTTATGATCATGGTAGTCCTGTGGCTTATTTGATCTTATAATCCTTTACTTCGATCACATCCTCGTTCTCCGGAGGAGTGGTGGAAGAAGAAGGGGAACGGGATCTTATTTTCCTGAACAGGAAATAAAGCAGAAAAAGGACCAACCAGATATACCAGAACCTGAAGATAAGATAGACCACGGTCCGTAGGACAAGGAAAGCGATACCCAGCACCTGAAAAAACAGAAGAAGGACGAAGATAAGCACAAAAATATAAACAAGGCTGTTTTTATTCATAAAACAGGATTACCCGGATCATTTATTTTTAAACAACTGATAGATAACCTCGATCTGCTCTGCCTGAACAAGAAGATCGCGGTCCCTTCGGTTCTTCAGCACCTTCACAGCACTGGCCAGCAGTTTCAGGTATTCCGAATGCTTATCCGTGGGTGCAACAACCATGATCATGATATGGACAGGCATCTTGTCAAAGGCATGATATTCAATTCCCCGCCTGCTGATCCCGATACCAATGACAAAATCTTTCACAGAAGCGAGCTTCACATGCGGTACACCGATGCCCAGGCCTATTCCTGTGCTCATGATCTTCTCCCGTTCCCACAATTTACAGAGAAGCTCATCCTTATCCCTGATATTCTTCGACTGGCTGATCATTTCCCATAATTCCCGTATTGCCAGTTTTTTATTGTTCGATTTCAGGAAAATAATATTGCTTTTTTTTAAATATTTACTGATTCTTATATCAGGCATCTTTTATCCTCATTTTAAAGATAGTCACTGCATTTCATTTGTCAAGGCTAAATAAAATCCCGGATAACCGGCAATCAACCCACTTAAAGGCGTGTTGCCACAAAATAAGTGGCTCTAAAGACATATTGTGAAATAATATGTATCCCCGGGTCTGAAGACCCGGGGAATATTCGGTAATCAGCACGCTTTAACCCGTTTTTTTGTTTTTTAACCTTTTATAGCAGACATTTTCCGGGTTTTCGCTGATTCCTGCCTCCTGATACCTGATTCCTTTTTTTGTGACTTCGTGTCTTCGTGGCTAAAAACCATTTATTGGCTGATCCTCCTTTTTTAGAAATTCTACTTGACTTATGAATAAATTATGTTATTTTCTTTTATTTGCTCAAAACAGGAGGTGCTTTTATGGCCGTAAAAAGAAGTGCCAATTTCGGCACCTATTTTTTTATCGGTTTTATCGGTTTTTTAATCGGGTCGGTGATCGGCCAGACCGTGATAAACATTATCCAGAGCCCTTTGATAACTAAAATCATCAATTTGAACGGTATAGCCGGAAGATTCTATGTCTACGCCGGGTATATATTCAATATCAATCTTTTTGCCGTCATCGGGATTCTTTTAGCCATTTATATTTACAGAAGAATATAAAACAATAACCATACAGGAGGTACATTACTTTGGGTGTTATTTCAATAAAAGACCTGCTTGAATCAGGCGTACATTTCGGCCATCAGACAAAACGATGGAATCCGAAAATGAAACAATTCATCTTCACAAGAAGAAAAGGCATTCATATCATTGATCTGCAGAAAACAGCGGATTATGCCGACAGGGCTTATCAGTTCGTAAAAGAACAGACAGCCCAGGGCAAGACCATTCTTTTTGTCGGGACCAAAAAACAGGCCCAGGAAGAGATCAAAAAGGCAGCGGAAAAATGCAGCATGCCTTATGTGGTTTACCGCTGGCTGGGCGGTCTTCTTACGAATTTTGTGACCATCCGTTCCAGTATCACACGCCTGAAAAAGATCGAAAAGATCCTGGCTGAATCCGAGACCATGAACCTGACCAAACGCGAACTGCTCCAGCTGAAACGGGAAGGCGATAAGCTGAACCTTGTTTTTAACGGCATCAAAGAGATGGCCAAACTGCCGGACATCGTTTTTATCATCGATACGGAAAAAGAGGACATTGCCCTGCAGGAAGCCAAAGCACTCGGTATCACCATCGTGGGGATCATTGACACGAACGGCGATCCGGATAACATCGATTACCCCATCCCGGGCAATGACGATGCTATCCGCGCCATCAACCTTTTCGCCAACCTGATCGCTGATGCGGTACTGGAAGGCCGAAAGCAGGTTCAGATGGAACAGGAGGGAGCTGACACGCCCAAGGAAACACCGGAAGGGGAGGAACCCATCCTCAGCAAGGAAACCCTGCTGATAAAGGAAAAATACGCGGATTACGAAGTCGATGAAAAAAAGGACATCAAGAGCTTCGAGACCTATAAGACAGATGAAACACCTGCCAAGCCCATAGCGCAGGAGGAAAAGACAGAAGAAAAGCCGGCAGAAATAAAAGCGACCGAAACCGAGAAGGAGGTAACCAGCAGTGCAGATAACAGCTCAAACAGTTAAAGAGCTTCGCGAGAAGACCAATGCCGGAATGATGGATTGTAAAAAGGCGCTGGTAGAGACCGGCGGCAACATGGAAGAAGCCATTAAATACCTCAGGAAAAAAGGTATCATCAATGCTGCTAAAAAATCCGACCGCGCCACCAAGGAAGGCATCATCTCGTCCTATATCCACCTGGGCGGCAAGATCGGCGTCCTGCTTGAATTAAACTGCGAGACGGACTTCGTGGCCCTGACCGATGTTTTCACCCAGTTATCCAAGGACCTGTGCATGCAGATCGCAGCCACGGACCCCCGGTATATCTCGCGCGACAACATCCCCGAGGATGTCATCACTTCAGAAAAACAGATATACATGGAACAGGCCAAACAGACCGGTAAACCGCCGGCTGCCCTGGAAAAGATCGCTGAAGGCAAGCTGAATAAATTCTTCAATGAAGTATGTTTACTGGAACAGCCTTTTATCCGTGATCCGGAACAATCGGTGGAGGATATGATCAAGCTGGCCATCTCCAAGGTAGGCGAAAATATCACGATAGGGAGATTCATCCGGTATCAATTAGGGGTAAAATAAACGGCTTGGATACACATCATAAATACAAGCGTGTTTTACTGAAATTCAGCGGGGAATTTCTGGGAGACCAAAAAGGAACAGG
>JAQTRT010000262.1 GCA_028711675.1 bacterium
CCAGAATATTTTAAAAAGGAAAACATTAAGGATGAGGATGATTTTTTTCTAAACCTGGAGGCCCTCTTTAAACTCAATTTCCGGGATCAGGACCGGATCGTCCACATGGATTTCAGCAGGTATCTCATCATACTTCCCCTTACCTTATCAGCCGATGCCCAGACACTGGTGAAGGAGATGGATTTCAAGAATTTCACCCCTGTTAAATCCCTGATGGAAGTCAGGATGATCGGTTTCCCCGGAGAAGCCGCGGACCTTCCTGAATTACTGAGCCTGCTGTAATAAGGATAAAAAGATGCTGATGGAAGTGGATCAACTAAAACCCGATATGATCACCAACGAGACTATCATCCTGCCCGGGACCAAGATCATCCTGCTTACCAAGGGGAACAAAATCACCGAACGCGTGATCGCCAACCTGCTGAAGTGGAAGATCATGAAAGTGGACGTGGAGATTCCGGAAAAGCACGCGGAAGGGCAGAAACACGAAGAGCTTGAAACACTGAGGGCCGCGAGCCGCATAGAGGGGGATACGCTTATCTTCAGCGGCGATATCAGGGTCAAGGACCATAGGATCGAATTTTCCAGCAACGTCAAGGTGGAGGGGAACCTCCTTGAGGGGACGGTCATCGACTCTGAAAAGGATATCATCATAACGGGAAAGGTGATCGGCGGCAGTCTTTACTGCCGGGGGAATATCCTGATCATGAACGGTATCGAAGGAAAATCCGAATCCGTGGTCGAGGCGGAAGGGGATATTAAAGCTGCGTATGTAAGGGATGCCAGGGTTTATTCACGCCATGGCTCCATTTATATAGACTTTGACATCACTAGTTCGGAGGTAAAGGCGCGTAAAAACCTGCTGGTGGGCGTTCAGAAAGGCCTTCTCATGCTGAACGATGAATTCAGAAATCTGAAAAAAGGGGCCATCGAAAGCGGGATCATTACGGTAGGCGAGGAGCTGGAGGCGTATCATCTTGGGAACGAAAGGAAGGAGCAGCTCCGGATACAGGTGATCAATTACGACCTGATGAACATCGGCAATGAGCTCATCAGGCTGGAAACCGAGCTTCTGAAAAATCTGATAGAATTCAGGCAGATCGAGAAAGCCATCAATCTCATAAAAGTACTCGGCAGGAACATCGTGAGCCTTCCGGAGGAGAAGAAGCAGGAACTGAAGAACCAGTCTGACCGTTATTTTAAACTAAAGAATAATATCACGGAAATGAACCAGGCCAGGAATCTTCTCCTTAAGGAAAAGGTGGTGAAGAACAACCGCTTGAGGGATTATGCTTATATCAAAGTCTTTGATAAGGTCTATCCCGGGGTCACCATTTCTATCGATCAGATGAAGCTGGAAGTACACTTCTCCCAAAAAAAGGTGGCTTTCTATAAAAAGGGAATGATCATCATGGCCAAACTGGAAGAGGAACCGGTCTAAAATCCTGCGCCCCGGTCCCTGTCTCGCTGAGCTTGATGAGGTAAACGTTCTTCAGATTTTTTACCTTCAGGTCAGGGAAGCCTTTTCATTTGACATCAGATATGAAATTTTTAATTTAAACCTGGGCCGGATATCCGGCCGGGAAGAAAATATGTTCAAATGGAACCCTGAAGATTATCACCAGCACTCGTCGGCCCAGGAGAAATGGGCTAAAGAACTTATCGCGAAACTGAACCTGAAAGGGGATGAACTCGTGCTCGATATCGGGAGCGGGGACGGAAAAGTGACCCTGGAGATAGCCCGGCACCTCACAAGCGGGTCTGTGCTGGGCGTGGACAGCTCAATAGAAATGATCCAATTCAGCCAGGAACTGATCGAGCAGCAGCCTCTGAAGAACATCTCGTTCATGCAGGCAGACGCCTCCCTCCTCCCTTTCCGGGATGATTTCGACATTGTCTTTTCCAATGCAGCGCTTCACTGGATTTTTGACCACAGGCCTGTATTGAAAGGCATTTACAGGAGCCTGAAGATGAACGGCCGCATCCTGCTCCAGATGGGCGGGAAAGGCAATGCCGCGAAGATACTCTCCCTTCTGGATGTCATGATGAAAGAGGAGAAGTGGAAGGAATATTTTTTCAGGTTCGGTTTTTCCTACGGATTTCACGGATGCACGGAATACAGAACATGGCTGGAAGAGGCAGGCTTGCGTCCGACCCGTCTTGAACTGATACCCAAAGATATGACTTATCCTGACCGGACAGGACTTGAGAGCTGGATCAGGACCACCTGGCTGCCGTATACAGGCCGGATACCGGAAACACGGCGGGAAGAGTTCATCCATGAGATAGCGGAACGATATATAAAAAAAGTTACCCCGGGTCCGGATGGTATCATCCATATGGAGATGATGCGCCTGGAAGTGGAGGCTGTTAAACCATGAATTATTTCAGGAAATACGGTGGTCCTCCCTTTACTGTGAGTGTGGTCCACGGCGGGCCCGGCGCAGCCGGCGAGATGGCGCCTGTAGCACGGGAACTTTCCCAAGACCACGGTATTCTGGAACCGTTCCAGCGAGCGGATTCTGTTAAAGGCCAAATCCTGGAACTGAAAGAAATTCTGCTTGAGGCTGTTGGTCTTCCGGTCATCCTGGTGGGGTATTCGTGGGGAGCCTGGCTCAGTCTCCTTTTCGCTGCGGAATATCCGGAGCTGGTAAAAAAACTGATCCTGGTCAGCAGCGGCCCCTTTGAAGCAAGATATGCTGATTCAATTGAAGAGACCCGGTATGACCGTTTTACGGAAGAAGAGAGAATAGAATTGAACTCACTCGCGGGAGTCCTGCATGATCCGGCGATCGAAGACAAGAATAAAATATTAAAGCAGTTCGGCGCGCTTATTTCAAAAGCAGATGCTTACGCAGCCATCAAAGAAGAACCTGAGAACCTTGAATTCCGGTTCGACATCTATAAAAGCGTATGGCGCGAAGCGGCGGAACTTCGCAGAAGCGGCGGACTGCTCAAGGCGGCGGCACAGGTCAGGTGTCCCGTAACAGCCATCCACGGTGATCATGACCCTCATCCTGCGGCAGGGGTGGAGGAGCCGCTCTCACGCACGCTGAAGGACTTTCAGTTCATCCTTCTTGAAAAATGCGGGCATAAACCCTGGATAGAGCAGGAAGCCCGGGACGAGTTCTATAAGAGGCTCAGGCAGGAACTGAAAGCAGCGACAGGTCTTTAGACCTGTCGGTCGATGTAATCACCATACCTGAAGGTATGGTGCTACGAAATACATTGGCCACGACAATCGGCGCACTTAAATGTACGCCGCTGCAATATGGAATAATACTATTGCATCCTGTGAAAGATCAGAACCGCCCCCATTTCTTTAATTTCCGTCCGCATCGACTTTGATCAGGTATACCTCACTCCCGCCTGCGCCAAAGGAGTGCGTTGAGCCGATAACGGCATATCCTCCGTCAGAGGTTTGTTGGACAGAGCACCGGATGATAAAAGAGCCGTCATAGTTCTCATAGCTCGGGCCGCCGAAGGTGCGGGACCACACCGTGTTCCCTGAGGAATCGGTCTTCACCAGATAAACATCCCGGTCGCCGGCTCCGAACGATGAGGTTATCCCGGCAATAATAAAACCTCCGTCAGAGGTCTGCTGAACGGAAAAGCCTTCGTCATCGGCCGTGCCGCCGATGGTCTTGCTCCAGAGCAGGCTTCCGTTCGTGCTTACTTTCAATAAATATACATCGTATCCGCCCGCGCCGCTGGAAAAGGTCTCGCCCGTCACGATGAAATTCCTGTCCGAACACTGGTCCACGGACCAGGCGCGGTCATCATTGGCGCCGCCGAACGTGTTGGTCCAGATGCGGTTGCCGTTGGAATCAGCCCGTATCAGGTAAACGTCCTCGCTGCCGGCTCCATAGGATTCCGTAAGCCCGGCAATGATATAACCGTGATCATGGGTTTGTTTGACAGAGCAGGCGGATTCATAGTTCGTACTGCCGTATACCCTTGTCCAGTTCGTGTTCCCGTTGGAACTTACTTTCACAAGATAGATCTCGGATGATAAGCCCGGTATCACAGGGCCTGTTACAATATACCCTTTATCGGATGTCTGCTGAACTTCAGCTCCATAACTGTAGGTGGCAATATTAGCTCCATAAGAATTTGACCAGACTGTATGGCCTGACGCGTCGGTCTTCCATAAAAGCATATACCTGTCCGAAGGATAATTCTCGCCTGCGATGATGTAACCACCGTCGAGTGTCTGCTGAACACAGTAGCCGTAATTCCAGACAGAAGTGTTGCCGAATTCTCTGGTCCAGTTCGTATTCCCCTGGCTGTCTGTCTTTATCAG
>JAQTRT010000023.1 GCA_028711675.1 bacterium
AAATGGTACAGGAACAACGTAAGGCAGACCAACCTGGATTCTTCGGACAGCACCAGGCCTTTTCAAGCCTCTGTCTCGAACCTGTCTTCAGGCGAGACATGGTCCTGTTCCGCCCAGTCGTTTGACTGTTATCAGTATTCGGAGACCGCAGTGAGCGGTTCAGCCTCCGTCCTGTTCAGTAAATGGCTTGAGAACATCCGGTTAAAGACCAATTCATCAAAGTGTACGAATAATGAATTCATCTGGTATGACAGGGCCGGTGATGTACGTGATGATATAAGCCTGGAAGATACAGGGAATTATGACCTGACTGAATTCCATTCCCGGTTCGACAGCCAGTACGCATATTTCCTCTTCCGGTTCAGGGAGATCAAGGACGATTACCGGATAGGCCTGGCTATGGTCATTAATACCAACCAGGTCACAGGAACCGATATGATCGGTGATGAGATGAACCTGACACTGGGAAGCAATTATAACGGTACTTTCTCCGCCAGGCTGGCCAATATCAATCTGCTCTTCCATTCAGGCCGGATCAATCTTCCGATCGTGGAGATGAAGAAAGAGGGCGATATCGGCTGGACTGCGCTCACTTCCGTTGACGCCGTGTATGTGATCCATAAAGCGGCTGGTTTCAGCGAGGCCCGTATCAGAAGGGACCTGCTTAATCTTCCGGCCGGCAGGACGGCCCGGATAAGCCTGGTGACCTATAAGGATTATGTGGGCCTGGCCGATGACGTGGATTCTTCCGTGGACTTTACGGGGAATGACGGTCTGGATGCAGCAGGGATAGGACTGTCCGGAGATACCAATCTGATCAATTATGCGGACGGCCCCTCAGCCTGGGAAGAGGAACTGAATGACGATAAGCTGGATTTCTGGTTCGATATCCCGGCAGCTGTGACCAATTCGGCGCCTCCCCCGGTTCACGGCTTTACGCCCGCCAATAACGCAGTCATCAGCACATTAAAGCCCCTCCTGGAATGGTCCAATACCATGGAACCGGATATCACGGGGTATTATCTTGAACTGGGGCTGACGACCAATATGTTCCTGTATCAGGTGAATGTCCGGACCAATTCCTTCAGCGTGCCCGTGAACCTGAGCTGCGGCTATACCAATTATTACTGGAGAGTGTACGCCAGAGACAGATCCGGCTCTCTTTCAGCCTCAGCTTCGAACATGAAGTTCAGAGTGAATATTTCCGCTCCTTCTGTGAGCGTTGTGTATGATAACCTGAACATGGATAATTTCGGCAGCTACAGCGGCCAGGAGGACGCGGACGGGAACGTGATCTTTAACTGGCCGCCGTCCCTGGACCCGGCCGGTATCTCCAATTATTACATCTGCATCGGGACAACAGCCGGCGGAACGGAGATCACGAACGATAAAAAACTTCCGTCCAACCAGACCCTGTATACGGCCCGGAACCTGGCCCGCGGTTCGTTTTATTACGCGAAACTGAAAGCCGTCAATAAGCTGAGTATCCAGGGCGAATACAGTCCTGCGAGCGACGGTATCTATGTGTCCCGCATTTCCATAGACAGTAATACATCCGACTGGGCGGATAAAAGCCCGGGCAATAACCGGACGTACGTGACTAACGGCACAGGTGTCTGGCAGGACGCGCTGCAGGACGCGCGTAATGCTTATACAAACCTTGATCTTGAAAAATTCAAGGTCACCTTTGACCAGTATAATCTGTACCTGTATTTTAAATTCAACAGCATGAAACCGTGGCCCCACGGCGAGCATTTCATCCAGGTGGGGCTGGATAATGACCATTATTCCTCCACAAGGTCTTTCATCGGCAGGGGTGTTTCCACGGCCGACCTGTTCGTCTCTTCCGAAGCCAGCTGGGAATACATGATCAAGGTCCTGTCCGGCGGTTCCTTCGATACCTGCTACGCGTGCGACACATCGTTCGGCAACTGGAGAGCGGGCGCGTACAAGGATAACGCCACAGACCGGACCATCGAATGCGCCATCCCGCTTGACAAGGTCGGCGGCAGTGCCAGGTTCCTGGGACAGGACATTAATCTGTCTGTGGCTGTCTTCAGGAATAATTCCGGCAATGTCATGGCTGTTGACGGCGACCTGACTCCGGATGCCCTGGATGTGGTTGCCACTAATACCGGCACGTATGCCACCTGGAACGCCATTTCCGACCAGGTGCTGGACCAGTATCTGGAATGCCGCATCAATACGGACGGCGCCGTGGATTCGATGAACGGCAAATCCGTTATTTTCACACAGCCGCCTTCTTATCCTACTGTGGGAGCGGGATCAGCCGGCTGGATCCAGAACGCTGTTATTTATTTCCTTTTCGTGGACAGGTTCTATAACGGAGATACCTCCAATGACGTGACAGGCAGTACCAAACGCAAAGGCGGGGATTTCCAGGGCATCATGGAGAATCTGGATTATCTGCGCAATCTTAACATCAACTGTATCTACATGGCTCCTCCCATGCGTTTCGGTGAAGGAGGCGCGGCAGGTTACAATACCTATGACTGGTGGAACGTGGATGACCATTTCGGCTCTGAAACGGAATTCAGGAACCTGGTATCAGGCCTGAAAACCAGCGGTATCGATCTCATCATTGACTGGCCCGGTACAGCCATCGGCGGCGGTCCCGTAGCGGACAATAATCCCAACTGGAGCAAGCTGTACACGAGCCCCTGGGGAGGCTGGCCGGAATGGACGGTCGGCATGGCCGAGGTCCAGCAGTACTTTTCCGATGCCCTGACCCACTGGGCATCCAAAGGCGTCAGGGGCTTCAGGCTTGATTATGCCAAATTCGACGGTAATCCCGTTGACCACGGCCACCAGTACTGGCAGTACGTAAGGCAGAGACTGAAAGCCAAGTTCCCCGACCGTTATATGTACGGCGAGATATTCGATTCCGCATACAAGATCTCCACTTATACCTGGTCCGGAAATGAACTGGACGGCTGCTTCGATTTTCCCCTGGAAGAATACGGTTCGGGAGGCATGATCAAATGGGGCCTGCAGCAATCCATCGATTCCGGGACCTTCTGGAGCGAGATACAGAGCGCGGAAAATACTTACGGCAACAATCCCATCATGGTCTCTTTCATCGATAACCACGATAAGGACAGGGGCCTGAAAAGGGCTGGCGGCGATTCCTGGAAAATGAGGCTGGCTCTCGGGTTCTCCCTGACATGGCATGAGCCTACCTCTCTGTTTTACGGCACGGAAATGGGCATGGACGGCTACCGCGACAATAATGACCTGGATAATTCCCCCTGTATCGAGAAGATGTGGGGGCTCAATTCCGACGTGACGCCCTGGTGGGGCGGATATAATTACGCCCAGCATAATTATGTCAAGAGGCTCATCGCGGGCAAACGCTCCTTCCCGGCCTTGCGGAGCGGCAAGGTCGGAGTGAACGTGCGTTACGCTTCGGGCCAGTGGTTCGTTTATGAAAGGAATTATTACAATGATACGGTCCTGGTTATTCTAAACCGCTCTTCGTCGGGCGCCAGCGGGCCGTTCGGTTCAGGATCAGGGGACGTGACTTCCTGGGCCGGCCGGAAGTGGCGGGACTGGATGAACAGCGGCGATACGTATTATACGGGCAGCGACGGTAAATTTACGTCCGGTATCTGGGTAGGGGGCAATGACTGCCGTGTGCTCGTTTCACGCCAGGATGACAGCGGTGGTTTCGGCGAATGTTCGGTCTGGGGCACTGTGAACGTACCCAGCGCCGTTGTCAGGATCAAGGATTACGCAGGCACGGTCTATGAACGCGTGACCGAGGCTGACGGAAACGGTAATTATTCCCTGAACAGCGTGGCATGCAAGGATGACGGCAGCGAGAACCGCACTCTGGAGATCTGGGCGCCCGGCTATACCATTCAGTACCAGAACATCGCGGTCTGGGACACTGGTTCGCATAATCTTAATATCTCCCTGAGCCTGGACAATGTGCCGCCTGATTCACCCAAGGGTGTTTCCTGCAGGCCGGGCGATACAATGATGGAACTGACATGGTCGAAGAACACGGAGGATGACCTTGGTTCTTATACGGTCTACCGGAGCGAGACACAGGACGGTGAATATACGAAGATCGATGAAGTCCTTGATAACGCTTACATGGACAATACGGTCCGGAACGGTACGACCTATTATTACAAGGTCCGGGCCAAGGATATCAACGGCAACAGCAGCGGTTTTTCAAAGGTTGTCAGCGCTGCGGCAGGACCTATTAAGGTATACTTCCGGGTTAATATGAGGAGCAGCGGCTATAACAATATCCAGAAAGTGCTTATTCGCGGCAATACGGAGAAGATGAACTTCTGGGGGATTATCGGTAATGATCCCGAGATGGAAGATGCCGGGAACGGCTGGTGGACCATCTCTTATGATTTTGATCCGCGTCTGGGCATCATGTATAAATTCAAGGTGCTTGAGAACGGGAACTGGCATGAGGAAACGGGTTTTTCCGGCTCCGGCTCCTGGTACGGCAACCGTTATGTGGATTTCTATGACCAGGGGAACGGGAGGATGGATATTTTCAACTGCTGGAACCAGCTGGGAGACGCAGCGCCTATGGCTCCCCAGAACCTGAGCGCTTCACCGGGCAACAGCCAGGTGTCATTGAGCTGGGACCGGAATATGGAAACGGATATCCGTTATTACGCTCTATACAGAAGGCCGGGAGCCGGTCCCTTTACCAATATCGCCCTGATCGAGAGCGCGTATAACACGTTCATGGATAAAAAGGTCTCCAACGGCACGACTTATTATTATTATCTCAACGCGGTCGATGAGAATGACCAGACAGGCGGTAATTCCAGGACCAATTCAGCCAGGCCGCAGGCCAATGATGTCACTCCGCCGTCCAGGCCCATAGGTGTTTCCCTGTACGCGTTCTCGACCAACCAGTTCAGGATCTCCTGGAGCGCGAACAACGAGCCGGATATATCGGGGTATAACCTGTACCGGAGCAACAGCGGCAGTACCTGGTTGAAGATCAACAAGGACGTGATCTCCGCTGTTACTAATCCTTTCTGGATAGATGCGGTCCTTCCTGCAGTTGCCTATTATTACGCTGTGTCGGCCCTGGATGACAGCACGAACCGGAACGAGAGTACCAATTCTTCCGCAATCTCCGGGGAACTGGCCCGCGTGGAATTCAAGGTGGACATGGGAGGGATCGATGCCTCCGGCGTGAAGATAGCGGGGACCACTCTGCCGTTCAACTGGAACGGCCTTTCCCTCAGTCCCATATCGGATGGTCTCTGGTCGATCCCTGTGGGTGTGCTGGCCCATGAACCTGTCCAGTACCGGTACATGTTCAACAGCGGAACCTACGAGCGCGATTTCAGCACGTGGCATAAGAACCGGGAGATCACTGTCGATACGACCAATGCCTCGTGGATAGAACAGTTCGACGACTGGGAAGAGCAGCCGGATGTCCCGCAGAACGTATGGGCGTTCCCCATGAACCAGAAAGTAGAGCTGCACTGGAATAAAGCGACCAATTCAAAGGACCTGATCGGCTACAATGTGTATTACAGCACGAATGCGTCGGCATGGTTCGAGAATAAAGTGAACGAGGAAGTCATCACAACGGATTCCTATACGATCAGCGGCCTGGTGAACGATAAGACATATTATTTTATTGTCAGGTCCGTTGACGGAGGAAGCATCCGCCTGGAGAGCCCGGATTCGGCCGTGGTGCAGGCTGTGCCCCGAAAGACCGTACCCGTATATTTTAGAACGATGCTGGATGAAGATAAGAATAAAATGAAGTATTTGGTGATGATAAGATGAAAAATAAATTATTATTGGTCTTGATCTCCATACTGCTGATGCACCCGGCTCTTTATTCACAGACTGCCCATACCAACTGGTCCAAGCTGTCGAAATATCTCGTGCTTCAGCCTTCGCTGAACATCAGCGCGTGGGAGACCAGGAGCCTGGTCACGCAGATGCAGGCTGTGGGCGACGGGACCTACCAGGTGCGTATGGACCTGACGCCCGGCCAGTATTATAATTTTGTCTTCATGGCCCAGACCGGTCTTGCGCCGCCGCCGGGACTGACGGCGAGCTATAAATATTACGACCAGCCGCCCAGCACAGGCAGCATTCCCACTTCCAAGACGCCGGATTCGATCCAGTCCACGAACCAGGCATGGTACGGTTCTGTCACGCAGAGCGGTGATGCGCGCCGGATCCTGCTTGTGCCTGACCTGAATGAGGGCGAATCCCTCTACGTGTTCAATAATTTCAATGCCGGCCCCAGGCTGCCGGACAGGATCGAAGCCCTGGCCAATGATCAAAAGGTCATTCTCAGCTGGTCGATTCCCAAAGGCCAGTGGAACTGGGATGATGTCAATGTCATGGCAGGCGGCGGATATTATGTGTATTACAACAGCACAGGGCCGACCAATAATTATTCCCTGCTGGCCGGTCTGGAAGGGAACGTGACGAGCTATACGCACACAGGCTTGAATAACGGTACGACCTACTATTATATCCTGGTCGTTTCAGACGCGTATCTCCGGAATACGGGAGCGCCGTTCGAAAACAGGAGAACAGCCCTGCCTCCGCCGTCAGGCAAGGCTCCCAACGCGGCTTATGCCACGCCACGGGGCGTTATGCCTGTATATTTCAAGGTAGAGAAGCTGGACTGGGAAGTGGTGAAGGAAAAGGATTATCTCGTGTGGCTGACTCCTTCCGAAGAGGACGCCAGGCTGTATTTCAATAAAACAGCGGGAAGAATTATAAAAGTAAATGTAAGGTAATAAAGGCCATAAAGGTTTTAAAGGCTGTAAAGGCAAGAGAGAATCGGAATGAACGGTAAATTCACTGATTTGATCGTGTGGCAAGAGGCTCATAAAATAGTGCTGCAAGTATATCAAATTACCGATACTTTTCCGAAAGATGAAGTATATACATTGACCAGCCAAATGAGACGATGTGCAATCTCCGTACCGGCAAATATTGCAGAGGGAAACAGGAGATATTCCAGAAACGATTTTTTACATTTTTTAAACATTTCTGAATCATCCTTGGAGGAATTAAAATATTATATCATTCTATCAAACAATTTTAAATATATCAGTAAAATTGTTCATGATCAGATTTATAATGATTTAAATAAATTAAGTGCGCTCATTTGTAATTTTAAAAAATCCATTAAAAGGACAAAACAGAAATAATGAGATTATTAATGAAATTAATCATTAAAAACCTTTTATCTTTTCCTTCCTTCCTGACCTTTAAAGCCTTTATAGCCTTTATTGCCTTTACAACCTTCCTTGAGGCGCAGCCCATGACGAACTACGGCGTGCACGGCAGTTTCTCCAATATCCCGAAACGCCTCCTCATCCGGCAGGGGACCATCAGTTCCGCGGATACCGTGAATAGCCGGAGCAATGCGGTTCCTGTAGGCGACGGGACCTATTATTTCCGGCTCGACCTGGTCCAGGGAGCTGATTATAATTTTATTTTCCAGTCCAGGGTGAACAATTCCTGGCAGTATGAGCAGATCCCCAATAAAGGCTCCTTCCCTTCTTCCGTGGATAACAAAGGCGGGGTCACTTCCAAAAAAGGCGGTACCATCATCAAGACAGGGGATGATAAAACGCGGCGCAAGATCACTGTCCCGGTCAGCGGAACCAATTATTATGTGTTCTGTAACTACGGCCATCATCCCAATCCCCCGGCTGTGGAAGCCCTGCCCCGGGAGAACCGGATCGTTTTAAAGATAAAATCCCGGGGACGCTGGGGTTATCCTGAGCCGGACGTGGAGTACGGCGGCTGGTTCAGTATCTACCGTTCCACCATTGACCAGGGGCCGTATGCTTTCATCACCAATATCCGGGCCGATCAGGGAAATTATGTTTATTTTACCAATACGGGCCTCCTGAACGAGACCGATTATTATTACGTGGTCACGGCGAATGACAGTTATGCCGGGACCAATGCCACGCTCCGGCGCGGGCCGTTCGACCGGGAGGTCTCCCTGCCGGATTATGATACGTATCTGGACCAGGAGAATATAGACGCTAACATGTACAGCGGATATTCGGCTCAGGGATCAGGCATCCCTCACCAGGCCATCAAGGTCATTTTCAAGGTCGAACACATTGACTGGGATACGGTCAGGGAAAAAGATCATCTGGTCTGGCTTACTCCCGTGGAGGAGGACGGACGGTTCTACGCAAATAAAATACCGGGACGCATTATATATGCCAAGACAAGATAAGGAGACGAAAAGGTTATAAAAGGCAATGAAGGCTATAAAGGTATTAAAGGATAACGGAATGATGAAGTACAGCAAAGATAAAAGAATTCATGCTGAACAACCGGCCGGAACACAAATTTGTTTTACGGTATTTTTTAAACCTTTCCTTGCCTTTAAAACCTTTACAGCCTTTATTGCCTTTATGGCCTTTATCTCCTTTTGTTCGTACGCATCCGGCTGGTCCGGTTATGCCAAACGCATCTCCGGCACGCCTTCGCCTGTCGTGAATGTCCGCCCCTACACAATCATGACCCAGCAGTTGAACGGTTCCTGGCAGTACAGCTGTTATTATATCCCGGGCCAGACCGTGACCTTTAAATTCCTGGTGAATACGAACATGATCAATACCAATTTTCTCTATGAGTTGAGGGAGCCCCGCGAGATTACGGTGAGCCTGGGGACCCAGGGAAGGATGTATTATCTGACCAACACACCGGCCGGCCTGATCCGGGTCACGGAAGGAACCGGAGTGAACGCCGTGATGCAGCTGGAATTCAACTGGGAGGATTCGCCTGATGCGCCCACAGGCCTGTACGCGGACAATGTGGATAACCGTGCCTGTACCATTCACTGGTCTCCCAGCCTGGAGATGGACGTGACCGGCTATAACGTGTATGTGAGCAACCAGTATTATCCTTATTATAAAAAGGCCAACAGGGAGGCCCTCACCAATCATTCCTTTACGCTCACCAACCTTGTTTTTGGTTCGACCAACACCATTTACGTGACATCCCTGGATGCCTATACCAACATGCCAAACCATGAAAGCAGCCCAAGCTCGGTCATCCAGGTTATTTCAGACAGGTATGTGGCAGTTCTTTTTTATCTGAAAAAGAGCAGGCAGGAGGTCTCTGACAGCGTGTATCTGTGCGGGGACCAGTCTCCCCTGGACTGGAATTTTTCACGGAAGATGAGTTATCTGTATAATGACATCTGGTATGATAAAGCCCTGTATATCAATAACACGCAGCTCCAGTATAAATTTAACCTTAACAAGGACAGCAGCCAATATGAAGGGCAGTTCTCCACCGCGTCCGGCAACAGGGAGGTCATGGTCACGGACCCGGACGGCGACGGCATCATGGTCCTGAACGATGTCTGGGGCGTTTTAACGGTCAATAACCCGGCACCGGCTGCTCCCGCGGATGTCACGGCTATTCCGGCCAATGCCGGTGTTTTTCTGTACTGGAGCAGGAACAAGGAAGCGGACCTCAAGGAATACAAGATATACAGGGGCATGAACAATACGAATGATCTTGCTCTCATCCGGGAGACCACGCTGACCAATTTTTCCGATACGGGCCTGGTGAATAATACCAATTATTATTATAAAGTGACGGCATCGGACATCGAGAAGAACGAGAGCGGATATTCCAGGCTGATATCCGTTATCCCTTCCACCAATCCGAGACCTATCGTGCCGTCCGGCCTGAGCGCTCTCCCGGGAAATACCAATGTTAAGCTGAACTGGAACAGGAATCCCGAGCAGGATATCGAAGGATACGTGGTCTGGAGGAGCATCCAGAAATACAGCCTGTATTCCAATATTTCGGGCCTGGTGACGAACGTGAATTATAATGACCAGGCTGTCCTGAACGATCTGTATACCTATTACTATAAGATACAGGCCGTAGACCTGATCCGTCAGACCAATCTCGGATATTCAGAGATCGTTTCAGCAGCGCCATCCACCAATCCGGCTCCCATGAAGCCGTCCGGGCTTGAGGTGGTCTTGACCGGTGACCAGTGTGTTTTCATCCGCTGGATATTGGGACCTGATCCGGACCTGGCCCGGTACGCGGTTTATTATAAGAAAGAGAACGGTGTCATTGATTCCGTGTCGGCGGGACAAGACGATCATACCAATTTCCTTGTCTCCGGCCTGGAGAACGGCGAGAAATACAAGCTATGGATCGAGGCCGTTGATTCATCTGATAACAGGAGCGAAGAGTCGGATCCTGTCTATGCTTATCCTGTGCCGGTGATCACGGACCTGAGCCTGAAACCTTCAGGTACTGAGACAGGCGCCGTGGTCCTGAATTTTACATCCCCGGCAAAAGCAGGTACCCTTGGTTATCCAAAACGCTATATTATTAAATATTCATCTGATCCTGTGAGCGATTTTAACGGATTCCAGCAAGCTGGTATCTTTGCCGACATAAGGGCCAGTATTTCCGGCACTTCCGAGAGTATCAAGGTGAATAATCTGGGTACGGACTGCCCGGGTTATTATTTTACTGTTATGGCTGTTTACGGCGATGACCAGGGTAAGGGCATGTCCTCCAGCAGGTATGCCGTAGCCGGCCAGGTCTTTTCCTACGGCTTGGGCGGTACGTTCCGTAAAAAAGGAGAGCGGGTCCAGATGGTCATTCCGGCTCAGGCTGTTCCCAGTGAAAGCACGGCTGTCGTCATCAAGACCTGGCAGGACCTCGTGAAAGAAAATAATGCCGGGCTGCCTGTGTTCGAAACGGCTAATGAGAAAGCCAGGGCTTTTTCCGGGGTCAGACTGATGGAGCAGAACACGAATAACGTCTTTGACCTGGTCCTGATCCATTCCGGCGGGGAAGAGATCGGGGATAAGAAAAATTTTAATAAGAAAGTTACGGTTTCCATCCCTTTCCGGGATACGGACCATGATCTGATCGTGGACGGGACCACCGGCGCGGATAAGGTCCGGGTCAAGACCCTGAAGATGTACTGGCTGAATGAGGACAGAAAAGAATGGGCTCTTGTGGAGGACAGTTCCGCGGACCTTGTGAATAATTTTATCGTAGCCGGGATCAGCCATCTTACGATGTTCGTCAATATGGCCACTCTGGCCAGTCTGGACCTGTCGAACGTGGCGGTCTATCCCAATCCCAGCTATGATCCCTCAGACAGCAACCGGATCGTGTTCACGCGGCTTACGGAAAAGACCCGCATCAGGATCTACAATGTGGCCGGCGAACTTGTGAAAAAGGGGCTGGCCGGCGACAGTACGGGTAAATGTTTCTGGGACGGGATGAACGACAGCAATAAACCAGTTGCCAGCGGATTATATATTTATTACGCGGAAGACGGCGCGAGCGAGCCGGCCAGAGGAAAACTGGCCATCATAAGGTAATGCCGTCATTCATTGTAGTGCCGGGTCTTGTAGCCGCAGGTCTTTAGACCCGCGGATTAAGATTGTACGGCTTTTATTGAGGTATCTGTTATGAGATTTATTGTTGCCGTTATTGTTTTCGTGTTAGTGACACCGAAGGTCTATCCTGCTACCTCAGGCGAGACGGCCATGAATTTCCTTAAGATCGATCCCGGCGCCAGGGCATCGGGCATGGCCGGCGCTTTTTCCAGCTATGGCGGCGATGCCTTTGCGGTCTTTTATAATCCTGCCTTGGCCGTGAAACTAACGACCCATAAGGTCGACCTGATGCATTATGAATATTTCGAGGACCTGAATTACGAGAACCTGAGCAGCAGTTTCCGCATCAGCCCGGATTATTCAGCGGGTGTGGCAGCCGGTTATCTTTATTCCGGTCCTATTACAAGGACCGTCAGGGCTGACAACATGGAAGGCTTTGAGAGCACAGGCCGTTTTTTTACAAGCGACCTTCTGCTCCTGGTCTTTAATTCGTTCCGGCTGGAGGAGAACGTTTCCGCTGGTATCAGCATGAAATATTTAAGGGAGACTATTGCGGATGAGAAAGCCACGTCATTTGCCGTTGATCTCGGATTCACAGCAAGGCTGAAATTCCTCATGGACATCGATTTCAGCCTGTCCGTCCTGAACCTGGGTCTGCCTGTCAAATTTACGGATAAAAAAGAGGATCTGCCCGTGATCATCAAGTCAGGGATCAGCCGCGGGTTCTCGCCTTTCCGCTTGAACAGCCGGCCTGAAAAAAAGGACCTGAACCTGGTCCTGGATGCGGAGAAACCGTCGGACAACGACCTTGATCTGAGGCTGGGCACGGAGATATGGTTCATGAACATGTTCGCTGTAAGGGCCGGTTATCTGATCAGGATGAACAGTAACGACCTGGGGAGCCTGTCACTGGGCGCCGGCCTGGAGATAGACCGTTTCGATCTGAATTACGCTTTTGTGCCGTATAAATATCTGGAGAACACGCACCGTTTCTCTTTGGGAGTGAAGTTCTGAAGCAGGTATCCGTTCCCCGGTTTCCGTGAGTTTGAACGGACGTTGTGCTTTTTATGAATGCTCTTTATCTTGTGATTTCAGGAGGTTTGTAAAACATGCTGAGGCTGTTGCTTTTACTGCATCTGCTTTCCGGACTGGTCCTGGCTGAGACCAATATCATGATCAGGCATGTCCCCCTGACAAAGTTCGGCTATCCCGGCCGGCCCGTTACTTTCCGGGCCGTGATGGTCCCTGTGAACTGTACGATCACCTCGGCTACGCTGATGTACAGGGTCCAGGGAGAGCAGGAGTATACCAGATTCATCGCTTTCTCAACCAATCGATCAGCGACGAATTACCAGGCGTTCCTGACCAATTGCCAGGAGACGAAGAACAGCCTGGAATACAGGATCAAGGCAGAGGATAATTTTCATAATAAAAGGATGGTCCCTGAAAATACAGCGTACAACCTGGAGATCCTTCCCCGGGAAGAGGGCCGGATCAGCCCTTCTGAAGAGGGATGCATCATTCTTCCGGACGATATCCCGGATGATGACCGGGTCACTTCCCTGGTCCTCCCGGCCAACAGCCTTTATCAGGAAGAATATTTCGGGATCGAATACTATTCCGGGGACACGGTAGGTCCGTATATGGATTTGAACGGCCTGACGGTCAGGGATAATCCTTTTATCCGGGATAATTCCCTGCCAGTGGTCCTGTACCGGTTCTATCAAAAGGCCGGGGAGGAGAAGAACGATTTTTCTTTCAGGAAAAAAGCCGTTATCTCCCTCAGGTATTTCCCTGACGGGAATTTCAGCGATGAGGAGAAGCTGGACGCTTTTTTCTGGGACGGGAAGGAGTGGCGGTATGTGCCGGGTTCACGGGATACTGTCAATGATGTCCTGGTCCTTGAACCGGACCACATCGGTCTTTTCGGTATCTTTGAAAAAGGGAAGGATGAAGCCGTCTCCCTGGCCGCAAAAATACTGGATTATGTCTCGCGCCCTTCTTTTGCGCCCCGGAACGGCGAGATCGTGGTGTTCGGCATCAAGACCGGTATCACGGATTACAGGATAAGGATACTGGATCCCGGAGCCAGGCTTATCAGGGAATTAAGAACAGCCTCATGGGACGGCCGGGATAGGGACGGGAATTATGCCAGGAGCGGTGTTTATATTTATCAGATCACGGCAGGCAATAAAACAATAAGCGGCATGATCTGCGTGGTTAAATAAAAAGGGGGACGGTGCTTGACATTTTGACATTTTTTTATGTAGCGGCGTAAATAAAAAGGGGGACGGTGCTTGACATTTTGACATTTTTTTATGTAGCGGCGTACATTCAGGTGCGCCGTTCATCGGAAATAAGAAGTAAAATGTCAAAATGTCAAGCACCGTCCCTTAACGGAGGATAAAATGCGGAAAGGTGTTATTTTTTTAATGATAATGACAGGTCTTTTAGCCTGCAGCAGGGAAGAGAGTATCCGTAATCCTCTGGATACCTCTCTGCCGTCCGTGATCGAGACATCCCCCTCCGCAGGTTCTTATGATGTTTCAAAGTTCTCCCCGGTCACCATCACTTTTTCCGAGGAAATGGACGCTTCTTCCGTTTCGGCCTCCGGTTTCAGCGTGATCCCGCCGCTGCCGTTCTCGTACGAAATGAGGGGCAGCCAGATAAAGATCGTCCCTGCAGGCTCCATGCCGGACGGCCAGAGGTTCTATATCACGGTGAAAAAAAGCATCCGGGACCTGGCCGGGAACACCATGGCCAATGATTATTATTTCAGCTTCAAGGTGACCGGCAATAATTATTCCCGGGCTCCGGTCACCTTCCGTGTTGATGATTCCATCGGACGGAACTATTTCAGCCTCTTCCTGACAGCGAGTTTTGACAGGTTCGGCGATTATGATCCCGGATGGAACAGCGGTACGCGCTGCGCGTTCTATGATGACGGCCTTCATGACGATAAGCTGGCCGGGGACGGTGTGTGGGGATATACGGCCGATCTGACCGCTGATAATTACCATTCATACAGCTTCGGCGTGGATGAAGATGAAGATTCCCAGAACGGTTATCTGAAAGGCGGTTCTTTCTTTGTCACTTCTACATCACCGAAGATCGTGACGGTTTATCTTTATCCGCCGGTTCCCGTGACGTTCAATTATTTCGACAGGGAAAACAAGGTCCAGAGCAGTATTTTCATCAAAGGCGAGTTCAACAACTGGGCCAATATTGATCCCATGACCGGACCCACAGGGTCTGACAGGAAATTCACAATTACCAGGACCTTGAAAGAGGGGACCTATAATTATAAGTATTACGCGGACAGCAGCTGGAATAAAGTGAACACGGATAACCGGACCATTACCGTGACCTATCCCGCGACCCCTGACAGGAACGATTATGACCAGGGCGGCTATTCTGTGGCGTTCAATTATTATGACATCGAGAATAAAGTAGCCGGGGATGTATACCTGAAAGGCGATTTTAACAGCTGGGGCAATGATAATAAAATGACGGGTCCGGCCGGTCCCGGCCGGAAGTTCACCACAACCATCAGTGCCGTGGCCGGTACGGCTTACACCTACAAATATTACGCGGACAGCAGCTGGGACAAGCTGAATCTGAACAACCGGAGCATCGTGATCGCTTCAGGCCAGTCGGAGCAGAATGATTATTACAGCGGCAGCCTGAACGTGACTTTCAATTATTATGATTATGAAGGGAAGGTCATTACCTCTATCCTGATCGCGGGAGAGTTCAACGGGTGGACGACAACAGATCCCGGTTACCAGATGGTCCAGGACAGCGTGACCAATTACAAGTATTCCCTGACCCTGCCTTTGAACCAGGGCACTTATAAATATAAATATTATGCGGATAATAACTGGGACAAGCTGAATACGAGCGACCGTACCGTGAAAGTAAGCTCCACGAATTCACTGGTCATCCGTGACCTGTATCAGTAGAAAGGAAAGGTTATAAAGGCTCTAAAGGTATACGCTCCTGACCTTTATATCCTTTTTAACCTTTATTACCTTTAAAGCCTTTATGGCTTTTCAGGCCTTTTTTGCATTACTCTTAGACTAGTAGACTTTTAGACTCTTTTTACAGGCTTACACGCAATTGGATACCCAAACAGAATTCCCGGTTGGTATCCAGGATATCCAGGGAACCCATGTCAATGGTCACAATCTGGCCCAGCTTCAGGCGCAGCAGCATGTTCACGATGCCGCGGTAGGGATTGGCAAAGTCCGAACCGAAGTACCGGTAGGGAAAATTGGAGAAATCGCTCTCGAAATAAAGTACTTCCCTGAATATCTCGGCAGAAAAGCCCATCCAGAAATTGAGATAACTCGATTCATCGAAGGTATAACCGATACCGACCGAGAAGAGTCCGCTGAAAGCCGAGCTCCCGATCACGTTATAAATGGAGAATTTGGAATCTTTAAGGCCGGAACTGTGGGTCATGCCCAGCCCGAATGAAGAGTTGATGGAGCCGCCTTCATAATAATTATATTTTGTGCCCAGGTGGAAGAAGGGTGCGGGTTCCGTGTCCTCTGATTCAAAGGCGCCGGTCAGTTCCCATTTGGGTGTCAGGCCGTAACCCAGGTTAACGACCGTGGTCGGCTCGCCTGTGATGTAATGCACTCCGAGAAACAGGTTGCCCTGGCCCATGGCCGGAGTTGTGGGCATGGTGGCCGTTCCTGTTGAACCGGGCAGGCAGGGTGTTGAGCTTAAATATGTAATAGGTGAGAGCATCATAGCAAGAAAGAGCAATACTTTAACTTTCATGGAATTCCTCCTGATAAAATTTGCCTTTAATATAATGTTTTAAATTACTTTAGCAATAAAAAATATGGGAGGAAAAAGAATAACCTTGACTCCTGTTTATCTTTTGATCCGTAAATTTTCTTTTTTCAATAATCTTTCCACGTCATCCCGCGTGCAGAGGTTGAAGTCGCCGGGTATGGAATGCTTCAGGCAGGCAAAGGCATTACCGAACCTGAGGCTGTGCCGGATATCCTTTTTCTCAAGGTATCCGAAGATAAATCCCGCTGTAAAGGAATCGCCGGCGCCTACACGGTCGATCACTTCCAGTTCCCGCTTTTCGTCCTCGTAACGTTTCCCCTGGCTGCAGGCTATGGCTGTCCAGGTATTATGCAGCACGCCCTTGTTCTCCCTGAGGGTCAGGCAGACGATCTTCAGACCGAATTTTTTCCGGGCTTCTTCGGCTACGTTGAAATACCGCTCCTTGTCCAGGTCCTGGAATTTTTCCTCTTTGATATCGCCAATCTTAAAAATATTAACAATATCTTCTTCGGTGGATACCAGGACATCGATATATTCCATCATGGGTTCCTGGGCTTTCCTGGCCTCATCCGGAGGCCATAACCGGGAACGGTAGTTGAGGTCATAGCTGGTCATGCATCCGCGGGCTTTAGCCAGCTTTAATATTTCCAGGTTGACCCGGGCCAGGTCCGCGTTCAAGCCTGATGTGATGCCTGAAAGATGGACCCATTTGGTCCCTTTGATGAGCGTTTCCCAGTCCGCTTCCTTGAACCGGAAGGTTGTGAAGCTTGAATACTGCCGGTCATAAATGACCTGGCTGGGCCTGGGGCTGGCGCCCTGTTCCATAAAATAAAGGCCGGCCCTGTTCTCCTTGTCACGCACAATATATCCTGTGTCCACGCCCTGTTCCCTGGCCTTGTTCAGGATCAGCCTTCCCAGGGGATTGTCAGGCAGTTTGGATATCCAGGCTGTCTTCATGCCCAGCCTGGCCAGTCCCACGGCCGTGTTCAGCTCGCTTCCGCCCACATAGCAGCGGAACGTGTCAGCCTGTTCCATGACTTTATAATGATCCGGTGTGAATCTGACCATGGCTTCACCGAAAGTTAACAGGTCGAACATGGGAATGTGCCTCCATTACAAAAATAAAGAATAACAGCCTTACAGGTTCTTCCCCTTTTTATAATCATTGATCTTGTCCAGCAAAGATACTCCTTTCTCCCGGATCTCTGACAGGCTTTTCTTATCGTCTGCAAGCCAGTTCCCGATGCCCAGGAGGTCAGCCCCGGCTTTCAGGTAATCGATGCAGTTCGCGTCCGTGATCCCGCCCGTGGGCATGAGGATAATGTTCCCGAACACGCTCTTCAGGGACCGGATATAGTCCGGCCCTCCGAGATGGGATGCGGGGAAGACCTTGACCAGGTCGGCTTTTAATTTAAGGGCTGTGTGCACTTCGGTCGGCGTGGCTGTACCCGGCCCGGCCAGGACCTTTTTTTTATGCGCATAATTGATAACATCAGGCTCAAGCGCGGGTGAGACGAGAAAACATGCTCCTGCTGTGACAGCTCTTCGGGCCTGCTCTTTTGTGAGTACTGTGCCTGCGCCTGTCATTACTTTACTGCCGAACTGCCTGATCACTTCTTCGGCGTTTGGTATGGTGAATGTGATCTCCAGTACCCGGTAACCGGCCTGGACCAGTGTTTCGCAGACCTGTATGGCCTTTTCCGTACTCTTAAGCCTGATGACCGGCACGAGAATGTTTTCTTTTAAAGAATTTATGTCCATAATGGCCTCTGCTGTAGATTAATCTTAATAATAACTAAAGTAATTTCCGGACAGCGTTCATCACGTCATCCACGCTGATGGCTTTCATGCATTCCATGTCACGCGGGCAGGTATTCCTGATACAGGGCGAACAGAAGACCTTTTTACTGATATAGATGTGCGGAGCTTTGTTCAGCATCCCGGTTTCTCTGATATCGGCCGGTCCTTCCAGGGCAATGACCGGCGCAGCGAC
>JAQTRT010000024.1 GCA_028711675.1 bacterium
CTTTTTAAAATATTCGGGCAGATTCCTGAAGACGATGGAAAGGAGAACAAAACCAAGGTTGAATTCCCGGGCCCGCACTATCTCTCTGCCCACCAGGTCCTTAACGATCAGGAAGGGATTATCGGTCTTTTCCCGGACCTCCTCGATCATCTTGGCCATGAGCAGGGCCGGCGCGATCTGGCTGGCGATGATGGAAAATACGTTCTTTTTTTCATCCACTTTTTCGGGCGTTGGCTGGAAATCCTTGAATTTATAGATATTGAGGGAGCCCAACAGTTTCTCGCCTGCCCGTAAAGGAATGGCGAAGGAATAGCTGATCCGGGCTTTATCGTCAGAAGAGAAATACTTCTGAAATTCCCTGTCCCCTTTGATGTCCTGAACAAAGACGGTTTCCTTGAACTCTTCCATAAGGACGCTATCGGCCTCGGGCTGATAGGTCCTTTCCGTGTCTGCGGAAAGGCCTTTATGGGTCCTGACCTCGAGTTTCCCGGTCATTTTATTCAAGAGAAGAATTGCGCAAACCTCCACGCCAAATCCTGTGGTAATGGTCTCCATCACCATGTTCAGGATCTCGTCCAGGGAAGTGGCGGAGTTCATAATACCGCTGATCTGGTACAATCCGTTAATGAGGTTCAGGTTCTGGTTAACATGGTCGTACAACCTTGCGTTCTCCACGGCAGCGGCCGTGATGCTGGCCAGCACAGAGAGGAAGCTGAGGTTATCCTCTGTATATTCCTCCTTGATCTTCCGGTCCAGGGCCAGGATCCCGATCAGCGTCTCCTTGACGATAAGAGGGACATAGACCAGGCTGTCCAGCTTCGCCAGATGCTCGCTTAACCCGTTTAAAGGCATATCTTTCAGTATATCGGGCAGCAGACAAGGCTTTTGTTTGTCCTCCAGGAAGAGGACCAATGGATGGTCTTTTAAAAAAAAGACACGGTTTCTTTCCTCGGGTGATTTAAGGGACGTACTGCTGATGAGAACGAGCTTGTTCTCATCAGCTTCCGATTTTAAGAAAAGGTGGACGTTTCGCGCTTTCATCTGGGCCCTTGACGTAAGAAGAACGCTACGGATGATGGTATTGATCTCCAGGGATGAGCTCAGATCCCTGCCGATATCAAAAAGAGTGAAGAGATCGTAAATTTTTTTCCTGTTTTTTTTATCCAGTTCGGCGATCCGCAGGGAAGCGTGCTTCAGCTGGTTCACAACGTCCTCAAAAGCTTTTTGCGGATCGCCGGCGAATAATTTTTTTTTCTCTTCCAGATATTCCGACAATTTCATATACAGCTCCTTGAAGCGTCATTTGTAACCCTTAAACACAGCCAAAGAAATAATGGACAAAGGTACCGGGTTTTGACGGGCTGCTGCCCAAATGAATTTGTAAGGATTTGATTTATCAAACCCGCTAAGAAACGGCAAATTATAGTGGTTCTATGAATTGGATCCCTGCTTTTTTCGCATTTCCCTGGTTTAGGCAACAGCCTGTTGACATATGACAAAAAAAGAGATAAAATTTATTCATTTCCCAAATATCCCTTTTCACTATGACGGGTTTAAAAATAAGTTAAAAATTTCATTTCTATTGTCAAATGAAATAAAAGATAATAAAACCGAGTACATTAATAATATATTCGATCCGGCACTGAAATGAAAAATTTATTGACAGCTGTTTTAATTCCGGTATCATCCTCTAATAGGACAGGGAAATCCGGAAAAAAGACATAATCCCACAGTGGAGGATGGCTATACAGCGTAAAAAATATCCAACAGTAGCGTGCTGCGGGCTGGATTGCGGTTTATGCCCGGCTTACCATTCCAGTGGAAAATCCAGATGTCCCGGATGCTGCGGTCCCGATTTTTCTGAAAAGCATCCGTCGTGTTCCATTATTACCTGCTGTATCAAACAGAAAAATCTTGAAACCTGCGCGGAATGCGATGAATTTCCATGCACGAAAATAGACAAGTGGGACATGGGAGATTCGTTTATTTCCCATAAAAAGGCTCTAATTAATCTAAGATACATCAAAAAAAACGGCATGAAAGCGTTCGTTGAACAGCAGAAAAAAAGAATGACCGTTCTCAAGGAGTTGCTGAACCGATACAACGAAGGCAGGTCAAAAAGCTATTACTGTATCGCTGCAGCTTTACTGTCGATATCAAGCTTAAAAGAGGCGTTAAAGAAAACCAGACAAAGAATAAAGGATAAAAAAATAAATCCTAATGATATAAAAGTAAAATCAGTGATCCTTAAAGATCATTTAGATGACGCAGCTAAAAAAGAAGGAGTTGATCTTAAATTAAGGAAAAAGTAGATCCATAAGAATAGTTTCAGGAGATACCTTTATGGTAAAAAGAATAATAATAAGTTTATTCGGCATGTTCTTCCTTTTCGGATGCTCAACGAACATGACATCGTTCGAAAAAGGCAACATCACCAGCCCGCGAAAAGTGCTTATTGCCGCTGAAGACAGCGCGTTTAAAAAGAAAGTAGTGGACAGGCTGGTTGACAAACTGGGAACGAAGGACTGGTATTTCCGGATCATCGGTTTAAATCAATTATCAAAAGAGGACTCCGGGCAATATGGAGCTATTATTTTGATCTGCAAGGTCAGCATGGGCAGCATTCCGTCCCGGGTAAACACCTGCCTGAAGAAAGAACAGGTAAAACCGAAAGTGGTCCTGTTCATTACGTCCGGCAGCGGAGACCCGCTGTCGGGATCAATAAAGACCGGTATCCGCGGCGTGGATGCCGTGACCTCGGCATCCTTAGACGGCCAGGCGGAAAAGCGAGCGGATGAGATAGCCACGCAGCTTATCAAACGGTTCTAGGCCGGAGACACGGTACACAGGAGCGATCCGGTGATATTGAAAGAATTCAATGCGTTCGCTCCTGAGATCCGGGCCGCATATCCGCGCCTGACCGAAGTCCCTCTCCCGGATAAAGATCGGGCGTCCTTATCAAAGCATTTTTTTCCTGGGCGAAAAAGAACCGGTACCGGTTCTTAACGGGCACCTTTTTAATTCATCGGAAGTTTAATAGTAAAATTTGCCCCTTTCCCCAATTCGCTTTCTACTTCAATAGTTCCCCTGTGTTTCTGTATGATCTCATAACATAGGCTTAATCCTAATCCCGTTCCTTTTCCTACTTCTTTTGTGGTATAAAACGGTTCAAATATATGTTTCTTCACTTCTTCTGTCATTCCTTTCCCTGTGTCTGAGATGCCGATTACCACAAATTCCTTTCCGCTGATTTCCGCTGATTTTTTATCTGTGGTTATCTGCGTGGTAATTGTTAAATTTCCGCCTTTAGGTATTGCGTCAATAGCATTATTACAGATATTTACTATTACCTGCTGTATTTGATTTTTATTAACTGTGATTTGCGGTAGATTAAATCCATATTTTTTAATAATTTCTATATCCTTAACTTTTGCCTGTGCTTCTATCAGTGACAATGTCTCTTCAATTGTTTTATTTATATCTGTCATTTCTGTCTTTGTTTTACTTACCCTTGAGAATGTCAGCAAATCACCTATTAACTTCTTGCATCGTATTGCTTCTCTTTCTATTGATTTTAACGGCATATATAATGGGTCATCATCCTTTATTCTCTTGGCAATACTTTGAGAAAATCCTAAAATTACTCCCATTGGATTGTTGATTTCGTGTGCCACGCCACCGGCAAGCTGTCCGATGGCTGACATCTTCTCTGATTGAAAAAGTTGTTTCTTAAGTTTTTCTTTTTCTTCTTCTGCTTTTTTCCGTTCCGTGATATTAGAACAGGCGCCAAGCATCCTGTAAGGCTTATTATTTTCGTCTGATAGAGCAGTACCCTGGTCAACCCAATATTCGATATTGCCATCTTTACGCAACATGCGATACTCTTGATAGTAGGGGGTCTTTTTCTCCAGGTGTTCATCAAGCGCGGCCATAACCCGGTCACGGTCTTCGGGATGAATGCTTTTTCCCCACGCCTCAATGGTATGGGGAAATTCGCCAGGCAGGTAGCCGAGATTTTTATCGATATCTCCAAACCAATCTACTTTACCGGTTTGTATATTCCAATCATAAATCATATCGGTGACGCTTTGAGCAACGATACGGAAACGCTCCTCAACACGCGTTCGTTCTTCAATTTCCCTGACCAGCTCGTCACGTGAAACCGTTACTTTTGATAAATCCTCGGCCATTTTGTTTACAGCGTGAGCCAGCATACCGGTTTCATCATCTGTCTTTACGTTGAGAGGCATTTTTTGAATAGAAGAGATTTCTCCCTTTGCGATTTTTTGCACCTGCTCAATCACCAAATGGATCGGCTTGGTGAATTTGCTTAAAATAATGATTGTTATCAAGATGCTGAAGATAATTACACACGAGGACACGAGCAAGGCAAAGCGTATGAAAGAGACAGTTGTTGTATTCAGATAATGTTTTGTCGTTGTCATGCAAAAAACCCAGTTCCAGGGTTCATACTTTTTATAGACGACCCAGTTTTGCTTACGGTCGGGTGAAATATATTCAAACTCCCCTTCGTTATTTTGAGAAATCAGGTCTGATATATCCTTGCTGAATAAAACATCGTCCTTTCTTAATTGATAGTTAAAAATATTCCTCCAGCGCGATTCCGCAGGGTGAAAAATGACTTTACCGTTACCATCCACAACAAAGATAAATGTATTCGGGTCCTTATCGTTCCGGTAGATGACATCCAGCTTGGCGTGAGTACGCCGTTGACCATCCTTGATTGTTTGGGATACTCCCTCAAAAAACAGTTCATCTTGTTCATAAGCAAACAAAACCAGCCGGTCAAGTTTCTCAGAAAAAAGTTCTTTGTTTAAAGTATGGATTTGCCTGGTGAAGATAAAGATGCTGATGAATTCCAGCAATACACTTAGAATAACAACGGCCACAACGGTTATCAGAGAGAATTTAGTCCTGAGTTTCATTGTTTTATCTGTTTCTCCTTCGCGGACAGTCTCTTCAATTTGGCATCCCAGTCGTTCAATATTTTCTGATAAATTCCATTTCTCTTGATTTTCCCGAAGCCGCTGCTGAAAATGTCCCGGTATTTTTTGCCATCCGGATGTTTTTTTGAAAAAGCAATGTAAAGGTCAATAGAATCAGATGGACCAAGCTGCTTTATCCGGCCCTGCACATTTAATTTAGGAATCAAATAGTCAGCTACTTTGTCAAATAGAATGATGAGATCCAGCCTCCTGCTCAGAAGCTTATGGATGAGAATGGCATCCGCTTTTGAATATTCCTTGATTATCTTCTTATCCTGTTCAACCAGGTTCCCGTAACCATATCCTTGAGTCAGCCCTACTCTCTTGCCCTCGGCATCTTTGACACTATTGATCTGTCCCTGATAATCAGAGTTGGCGTAGAAATAACCATTCACGGGAAACAGCCTCTCATCATGCCAGAGAAAGACATCCT
Organism: bacterium; assembly: GCA_028711675.1. Taxonomy (GTDB): domain Bacteria; phylum Spirochaetota; class JAHITG01; order JAHITG01; family JAHITG01; genus JAQTRT01. The sequence goes on from JAQTRT010000024.1 coordinate 5,440, forward strand.
CGATTTCCGCTGTCCTTGGAGCGTCGAAACAGCCGATCGCATCCCCGTCTTTTACCATTTCCATTCCTATGTCATAATTTAAAACGTCAAATATGACATCAATGCCTTCAGCCTTATATGATGTTCTGACGATGTCCACTGCAATGCCTTTTGGACCTTCAGCGAACCTGGCACAATAAGGATACCAGTCATCCTCAGCAATGATTTTTACTGTCCTTGCATAATCCGGTGAACACATAAAAAGAATCATGGCAACCAGAATTGACATTATTTTTAAAGATTTTATCATAATTAGATCTCCTTTTGTTTAATTTAATTCCCTAAAAAGTTAGCTAATAAGAAATTAACTTTCAGATATGACAGAAAATTATATATAACATATTACTAAATTATTGCTAAATGAATTGATTTTCGATTCTATATCGCTAACAAGGATTTCCTTTTTGTGATTGCCAAAACATGGCCCCCATTTCTTATCCGAAATATCTCCCCTGCTTATATCCCCAATCTTATAACACCATATTACCATAATAAAAACAATTGTCAACAGTTTCTCAGCAGATTCTTTGCATAATAAAAAATGCCAACAGCAGGATATTAGGGAGGGTACCGGTTCCTGACCGGTTGCTTTCAGCCGTGGCTTCATGCACGGCACATCAATCCGGGCAGACGCCTGAAGAGGTCCTTACCGCTTTATTTCACGATGCGGAAACCGATATTGTTGGCTGAAGAAGCAGGATCATAGCCGTTGAAGCGCCGGGAAGAACGGAAATCATCCCTGTTCGTGCAGGACCAGGCTCCGCCGCGGAACACTTTCAAGCCGCTTGTATTGTCTGCGCATTCCGGATTATTCGTTGCGCTCACGGAATAGTAATTCGTCAGAAAATAATCCCTGCACCACTCATGCACATTCCCCGCCATGTCATAAACTCCGAACATGTTGGTACCGGAACTGTATTGGCCCACAGGCGCTGAATAAACATAATGATCATAGGCCCCGTTCTCGCCCCAGTTGCAATTCGTATTGGTCCAGGTATTTCCCCAGGGATAGGTCATGTGACCGGCATTTCCCGCGGCCGTGTATTCCCATTGCGCTTCCGTGGGCAGCAGGAAGGTACTGCCCGCCTTTGCCGTCAGCCAGCTGCAATAAGCATTCGCGAAGTTCCAGTTCACATACACCACCGGATACTGGGCCCGGGATATAACATTGGAATAATCGCCGTCGCTCCTTTTTATTATCCCGCAATGAACGGTATCTGCCATGTCCGGAATATAATAAGAATCCTGGGACCCCGCATTCAGAAAGTACGTATACTGCTGGACGGTTATTTCAAACCGGGACAGGGAAAAGGCATTCAGGTTCACCGGGTGGACAGGTTTTTCGTATAAATTGGACGAGACCTCCCAATCCGGCCTTCCCATGGAAAAACTGGTCACAGCAGGGATCGGCATCATTTCAGGCAGCATATAGGGCCTTAAATAATCAATATAACCGCCGTCAGAATCGCTGTACCGGCTGTACCCGAAAACTGCGGAATGGGACTTGACCCTGTAATAATATATCATTCCCCTGGAAACAGGATCATTATAAGATAACGAGGTTGTATTCCCGATATCATAGTAACTGCCTGACTGGCTGGCAGACCGGTAAACATAATAACTTTCCGCGCCGGCCACATTGTTCCATGTGACCTGTATGGTATTACTGAAAGCGCCGTCTGAAGCGGATACGCCGGAAGGTATGGCCATGCCCAGATACCCTGTGTTATAACTGCTCATTTTGCTTTTCCCGAACACGGAAGAACCGGCCATGACCTTATAATAATAAGTAATATTTTTCAAAGGGGTCTTATCCTGGTAGCTCAGGGATGCCGTATCAGCCAGGATGGTATAATTTCCGTCCGGCGCTGTGGAACGGCAAATGTAATACGTTTCCGCGTTCCTGAACTGGTCCCATGTGATTGTAATGATATTTGTTGATGTTCCGTCCGAGGCGGATATCCCGCCCGGAGCTCCTTCCGTAAAAATGCGCTTTTCCACCTTTTTCTGGATACCGGATTTACCGTATTCCGTTTCAGCTTTATTCCCGTAGAAAATATCGGCCCTCAGGAGAGTGCCCCTGTGTAAAGACAAGAGACATATTAAAGTTACCGCCGCTGCACCATAAAAAATTTTTGCTTTCATCCTTCTCCTTCAAAAGGTCAGGGTCAATCCGGCACCTATGGAAAAAGCCACGCCGGTCCCTTCCGGGCCCATAATAACAGGCAGGCCGATCCCCACATAAATATTCTGCCACCTGAGCTTCAATAGAACGTCCGGTGATATCTCCCAGGTATTCCCTTTATAGCCATAATACTCTTCCGAAATATAGCTTCTTCCCACCCTCAGTCTGAGCAGGAAAAAGTTAACAGGATAGATAATGACGCCATAAGGCTCGACTATGGTCAGGGATGTGTTATCCCCGCTGTAGCTCCAGTACGTATAGCCGATACCCAGGCCTGTATAAACAAAGAAAGTCTTGACCAGCGCGTAAAAGCTCACCATATTGCCCAGGCCGAATTCAGCCATGAGCCGTACGGTATAATTATTCAATGACCGCGACGGGTCAGGATGCCTGGAATCATAATAGGGTTCCCTGGCCGGAGCCTTTTCAGCCGAAGCTTTTTCAGCCGGGGGCTGTGCGTTAGTTGAACCCTCCGCCTGCAGGGGACAATAAAGGCGGAGAATTAAAATACTTATAAACAGACCTGAAAGGATCAATTTCTTCATAAAAATGTCACACTTTAATAACCCAATAATATATTAAATAAAATCCTTGTCAATATTTTATTTGATAAGGCGCCGGGGCGAAACATCCAGCACTTCGTAAATTAAGCAAAAGAACACAGGAAAAAACGGAAAGCAAGATTTTATATAGTTTCGAGTAAAAGCTGTTGACAATGATTTTAATTTCGGTATTATGGATTTCAGAACACGGGGAAACGAAAAAAGGTTTACAGGAGAAAGGGACATCAGTACCTTCTCCCTTGCGTACAAATAGATCTTTATTTATTAAGGGACGAAACAATGAATAAAATAACAATTAATTCAATCGCACCCTGCGGAATGGACTGTGCGGTTTGTGCCGCTTATTTAAGGGAAAAGAGGAAATGCCCGGGCTGCCGGGGAGGCAGGGACAACAAGCCTAACAGCTGTGTCCGCTGCGTCATTATAAACTGTAAAATATTAAAGGACCGGAAGATGAAATACTGCTCGGATAAATGCAAAAAATTCCCGTGTGAAAGGCTGGAGAGCCTGGACCACAGATACAGGACGAAATACGATTTCAGCATGCTGGACAACCTGGCTTTTATCGAAAAGAACGGTATCAAAGCCTTTACCGCAAGCCAGGAAAAGAAGTATATCGGGAAAAATAAAGTTTTCTGCATCCACAGCAGGAAATATATGGTACTGTAATACAAAAAGGAGAAAAAACAATGGCCACTGTTGTATGCCGGAACATTGTTAAAAATTACAGGATAGGCGCGGATATAGTCCGGGCATTAAAGGACGTGAACGTCAGTTTTGAGCAGGGCGAATTCTCCGCTATTGTCGGCCCTTCCGGCAGCGGGAAGTCCACGCTGCTGAACATTATCGGGTGCCTGGACAAGCCGGACCAGGGCGAAGTGAAGATCAATAATATCATTATTAAGGACCAGACAAAAAAAGCCCTGGCGGATATAAGGCGCGATCATATCGGTTTTGTCTTCCAGACGTTCAACCTCATCCCTGTCCTGACTGCTTTTGAAAACGTGAACTTTGTCCTTTCCCTGAAGAACAGCGGCTCAGCTGCGGAGAACCGGGGAATAACCATGAAGATGCTGGAAGAGGTGGGTTTGAAAGGGCTGGAACACCGTAAGCCCCTGGAGCTTTCCGGCGGCCAGCAGCAGCGGGTGGCCATCGCCCGGGCCCTGGTCAAGGAGCCCGCTCTTGTGCTGGCGGATGAACCCACAGCCAACCTGGATTCCAGGACCGGGGAAAGCATCATGGAACTCATGATGAAGCTCAACCTCAATAAACGCACTACTTTTATCTTTTCCACGCATGACAAGATGGTCATGGAGTATGCCCGGAGGACCATTGACCTTCATGACGGCATGATCACGAATGACCAGAGGAAGAAGCCATGAAGAACCTCATTAACCTGGCTGTCAAGAACCTTACCCGTCATACCAAACGGACACTGATCACCGGCATTGCCATGGCTTTTGGCATTGCCATGCTGATCTGGATGGACGGCATGCTCCGCTGGGCGGACAATGAATCCAAGCGCAATCTGCAGCGGTATGAGTTCGGCAATTTTATCATCTCCACAAAGGAATTTAAAACGGACAGAAAGAACTATCCGCTTAATTTTATGATGGATAAAGAGACCATCCGGAAAGTTATCGAAATCGCGGAAGGACTGGGCTGTTCAGCCAGCCCGCGCACAGGATTCATCAGCCTGCTCAGTTTTAACCGGGGGTTCGGACTGCCTTATGTTCTCATGGCCATGGATCCGGAGAAGGACAGCCGGGTCTTTTCACTTAAAGAGAATATCCTTACCGGAAAATATCCAGACCCTGAAGATACAGGTGTATTGATCAGTTCAGTATGCAGCAGGGAATTAAACGCAGGAATAGGCGATTTCATAACAATTGAAACACGGACACGCTATAATACTTATCAGTCCATTGATATTAAAGTGACAGGTATCTTCAACGCGCCTGACCCGGTCGTGAACCGGAACCAGGTCTTTATCACCAGGGCTCTGGCTGATTCCCAGCTGCAGACCGAAGGGACCGCTTCTGAGATCGTTGTCCGCTCCCCTTCCGGAGAGAATGAGCCTTTTCTAAGCCGCATGAGGCAGGGCCTTGCTTCTGCCGGCCTGGAGAAGGACCTGGTGATCGAGACCTGGCAGGACCTGGGTTCTGATTTCCTGGCCATCAGCCAGACCAAGCGCGGAGGGTCCAGGATATTCATGCTGCTGATTTTTATCATCGTTGCCGTGGGTATTATCAACACCATGCTTATGGCTGTTTTCGAAAGGGTCCGGGAGATAGGCATGCTCAGAGCCCTGGGCATGAGCGACAGGGAAGTTATCTGGAGCTTTATCCTGGAAGCTGCGGGTATCGGGTTTATCGGTTCTTTTGCAGGTGTCCTGCTCGGGATCGGCCTGGATGCTTATTCCGTGTACGTGGGGCTTGATTTCTCCTCCCTGTTCGAGGACATGGATATCGGCTACAGGACCGGATCCGTATTTTACAATGAGTGGAATCCGGATATGATGCTGCTGGGATTTATCTTCGGGATCCTGTGCACGGTGCTGGTCAGCATCCTGCCTGCCCGGAAAGCGGTAAAAATGGAGATCACGGACTCTATCCGTTATATATAAGGTGATCATATGACGCAGAATTATATAATAAAAATGGCTTTCCGGAATATCAGCCGGAACAGAAGACGGACACTCCTTTCTATCGTGGCCATAGGCATGGCCGTATTCTTCACCTGTTTTATGAAATCCTATATCACGGGACTCTGGTCCAATGTAAAGGGAAATACCTTTATTTTTGAAACAGGCCATATCAAGGTCCTGAACCGGGATTATCTGAAAGAAGAAAAGCTGATGCCTCTGGACCTGAACATAGACGGGTACGGGAAGGATTATACGGAAGTGATCGGGCTGATTAAAAATGTAAAAGGCGTAAAGCAGATCTTTCCCAGGACCAGGTTCGGCGCTATCATCAACCGGGAGAACGGCATGAAGAATGTCATGGGCTTTGCCTTTGCCCCGGCCCTGGAAAAGCCGGTCAATTCCCTGGAAGCAAAGATCGTTGAAGGCCGCATGTTCCGGGAGTATAGCCCGGGACAGCATGAGATGGTCATGGGCCGGGCCATGGCAGCGGAGCTTGGAGTCAAGACGGGCGATAAGATAACCCTGATGACTAAAACCGCGGAAGAAGGACTGGGCCACATGACATTCCGGATCACCGGGCTCTCCTCCTATGGAGTGGCTGTTATTGACAAGAGCTTCTTTTTTATCTCTCTATCCACTGCTGCGCGGTTCCTTAAAATGGAAAATTCTGTTATGGAGCTTGTGATCTTCCTGGATGATGATACAAAAAGCAGGGCCGTTACCGCGGAGATTAACCGGATATTGAATTCCAGGCCGGGAAATCCTTATCAGGCCTATTCCTGGGAGGAACAGGGGAACGGCCAGTATTATGAAATGTTCGTAAAAATGAGCGGTATCTATAATGTTATCTTTGTCATATTCCTGGTACTGGCCTCTCTGGTGATCGTGAATACCGTAATGATGGTGATCTACGAAAGGATGAAAGAGATCGGCACGATCGCAGCCATGGGCATGCGCGGGTCCGCCATTGTCCGGCTCTTCTTCTTTGAAGCGGTCATTGTCAGTATCATCAGCAGTTTCAGCGGCACTGTTCTCGGCGGTATTGTCAGTTATATTGCTTCCCGGCTGGGGATCAACGTGGGTAAATTAACAGGCGGCGGTATGAGCATCCGGTTCTCCGAGATCATCTATCCTTATATCGGCTGGGACCTGCTTCTCTTCTCATTTGTATTCGGAGTGGTGGTAGCTTCCGTCTGTTCCTATATCCCGGCATTACGGGCAGCGCGTATCGAGCCTGTGGAAGCCCTGAAAGGAGTTTATTAACATGAGGATTTTATCGGCTGTTCTGTTGATATCAGCATGTACCGGTCCGGTACTGGCCCTGACCCCTGAAGAGATCCTGAAAAAAGTGGATGACAACCAGGTATTCCAGACCATCCAGTACAGCGGGACCATGGTCATTCAGAAAGGGAACAGGCGCAAACCTCTGGAAAAGACATTCTTTGCCGCGGCCAGGGGAAAAGACACGTTCTATATGGAGTTCACCAATCCGGGCGACCGCGGTACAAAATACCTGAAACTGAACAACGAGCTCTGGATCAAAGGGACATACGCGGAAAGGGCGGATAAGATCTCCGGACACACGCTCAGGGAAAGCATGATGGGATCAGATTATTCCTATGAGGATGCCATGGAGAACGAAAAACTGACAGACCAGTATGATGTTATCCTGCTGGGTACGGAAAAATGGGAAGGAAAAAGGGATTGCTATAAACTGGAGCTGACCGCCAAAGTAAAAGAGGTCTCTTATTACAGGCAGGTCATCTGGGTGGACCAGGAACGGTTCCTGGGATTAAAGGTCCAGCTCTTTGCCCTTTCCAAAAAACTGTTAAAGGAGATGACTGTTCTTGATATCAAAGAAATCAAAGGCCGGATGTTCCCTGTGGAGATAAAGATGGAGAATAAACAGCACAGGAATTCGTACACACTGTTCAGGACGAAGGATGTCCAACTCGATGAACCTTTAAGCGACAGTTTCTTTTCCAAGCAGCAGCTGGAAAAATAAAATAATATAACCATTATGAAGAAATATTTTTTATTGATCCTGTTTATGGCTGAAAGTTTGTGCGCGGAAATGAACTGGGACGGCCGGTTCTATGAACAGGCCATGCTGTTCTTCAAAGGCCGGCCCGATGATCTTTTTTCCCGATATTACGGTCTTACCATACTTGACCTTAAAGTGGACGCGCGTCCCGCGGATATCGTGCGGGTGCGGAGCGAGCTGGAATACGGCCTGCTCCATCCGGAAAAAAAGGGTGTCTGGTCATCCCTGGAAACAGGCCGCCTCAATGTGAATACTTTAAATGCGGTCCTTACCCCTGGTGATTTTAAATTCACGCTGGGCCGGTTCCTTCCCCAATGGGGTGTGGGAAAGATATTCAGGCCTCTGGATATTTTCACCCCGCAGACCTTTTTCCTCAACAGCCTGAGCTATCAGGGCGCAGACGGATTTTCTGCGAAATATTATGTCTCCGGCCTTTCCTCGTTTGAATGCATCCTGATCCCTTCCATGGATATCCGGCATCTGGTCCCGGATCCTGAAATTTCGGCCAATTCAAATAATACGGCTGCTTACAAGGATTCCGTGATAGCGGGGAACACGGAGATCCATCTGGGAACCTTTGACAATTATATCATTGCCCTGTATGATCCCAAGACCGACAATAAGGTGATCGGCCTGGCTTTCAAGGGAGACGCAGTCCTGGGTATCTGGGGCGAACTCCTTTATTCGTTCAGAAAAAAAGCCGGCCGTGACATGATCCGGGCAAGCCTGGGTGCGGATTATTCCTTTGCCCGGTATTATTTTATTACAGCAGAATATTTTTATGATGAGAGCGGTGCATCGGATCACAGGGATTATGAAAGCCTCAGCCGGTCCATGCCGCGCATGACACTGGGAGAACAGTACCTTATGCTCGATCTCAGCGTCCTCACCTATACCGAACAGAGCTTCGGCCTGACCGGTTTGGTGAACCTTCTGGACCGCAGTTTTGTCCTGTTCCCTTATTTCAAATACGAAATCCTGAATAATTGTCTTCTGGGCCTGAGTCTTTATCATTTCAACGGCCGTTCAGGCCGGGAATTCAGCCCTCATTTATTCGGAAATTATATATTCAACACCTACCTGGTCGTCCGGTTTTAACAGGAAGCGGGGATCAGGTACGGGATTGCAGCGCTTAAGTAAACCTTCCACGCGATAAAAGAACCGCGATTTTTTCTTGACTTTTAAAATCAAGTAACTATATTCCATTTATAGTATATACTCAATAAGGTATATAGAGAGCAGCCATGAAGGACCGGAAAGCGATCGTGGATGATTATCCTTCCTGCATGGAATGCGGAGCCTGCAGCCTTAACTGCCCGGCCCGGGCCATTACCCTGACAAAAGGGACCGGATGCCTGTATGCCATCATAAAAGAAGATATCCTTAAAATATCGCGGAAGAACAAAGGATGCGGCTGCGGGTGCGGGATTTTAAAAGGAGAATAACCCTGATGAAAGACACATGGAAAGATTACACTGAGCTTGCCGGATTATTTTCCCTCTTCTCCCATCCCGTCCGCCTGAAGATCCTCGACACACTGGCCTCCAGCTGCTCAGGTTCGGGAGAGGGATGCTGCGTCCTTGATATGAATAAAAAGATAAGGCTGCCCCAGCCTTATCTCTCCAAACATTTAAAGATACTGAAAGACAAGAAGGTCCTTACATACAAGCGGGCCGGGAACAAGATCTATTATACTTTTAATAAAAGCAGGCTTCTCAAAGAGCTGACCCGGTATCTGCTGAAATACTCGGATTGCTGCGGATAAGGGGATTAAAAAGGACCGGGTTACTGCCAGGAACCTTTCCAACCGGAACTTTCCATACTTTTCCCGCCTAACAGATAACTGAACGTAAGCAGGATCTGTATCTGATGAAGTTTAATGCTCAGATTTTCCGTTGAGGATTCTTTTTTATTGATCTGGTTGAGCATATAACTATAACGGCCCTCGATCCCCAGGATAAACGATTCCCGGTATTTTATCTCCACGCCGCCGCTGGCCAGAAGACTGTAACTGATCTTTTCCGAAGCATTCTTCCTGTCAACGGTTTGTGTTGCCAGCGCCCCCGTTTCCGTATAATTAACGGAAGGGACCCTCATCGTACAATCCCCTGAAAACTCGCTCTCGGCATTCATAAGGAATCCTATGCTTCCGCCCGCGCCTAAAAACGGGGATATTCTGCCGGGTGATTTTAATTTTATCAGGACAGGAAGGTCAATATAATTAAATTTATACAGTTCATATTCATTAAAATCAAAATAAGCCGCGTATATATTATTATACTGGTCATACGCTACACCGGGAAGAGTATATTTTTTCTTTGCCGTACCGCGTCTGGAATTATACAGGGCATCGATTTCCAGATCAAGATATTCCAACAGGCCGATTTTAAACATCAATCCTCCCAGAAGACCTATCTCCGATTCGGGTGAAACAGTGATGCCTTCAAAGCCGGATAATCCCGGCATCCCTATTCCCACACCACCCACGACACCGATGGAAAAACCGGATTCTTCCGGATATTGCCCGTCTCCATAAGAAGCCATAAGGGGACATGTTGAAAAGAGGATGATCCACACCAGAACGACATTAATTAATTTTACTTTTTTCACGGCCTGAACCTCCTGTGAGCTTTCTATAATCCCAGACTCACATAGGAAAAATAGAAATCCTTTTGGGTAAAATTATATCCCAACTGGAAATATGACATTTCAAAATAAGCAATGACATCCTCATAGGAATAAGCCAATCCCGCTCCCAGCTCCCCGAAAAAATAAACAGTTGTTCCGGCATAATAATTATTATTCAGCCATATTTTCCAGATATATTTTTCCGTGCGGAATGTATACGGATCGCTTTTATTATAATAATTATATTTATAACCTGTATAAAGGAACCAGTAATGATTGATGTAAAAGCCCAAAGAAAGGTCGACGCCGCCGTTACAATAAGATTTCCAGAATGTCCTCTCAGGTTCGGATTCTTTTAGATACCGGGAAATATAATAAAAAGAAGGTGTTAATTTTATGCCGAACCTTTGATGCACATCCGTAAAAAGACGGAAAGGCACTCCCAGATAAAATTCTCTGTAATAGGACGCGTATAAATAATGGATATTAAGATCCATACCGTTCAGAACGGATAAATAGTATCTCGCGTACGCACCCCATTCAGAACCCGGGTCATAGTAAAGGCCGAATGTCAATTCAGGAGGGCCAAAATATTTATCTTTGGTAAATCCGGGATTGAAATACCTGTTCTTGTACTTGGGATAGAGAGGCTCCTCATGGTATCTCAATCCAAGCTCAGGGCCTGCATCCTTCGGCGTTTCAGCCAGATGCGATTCCGCATCCATAAAGAGCTCATTTAATTTCTCTCCGTTATCGTCCCTTAGTGAATAACGGAGATTGTGATTCGAAATGCTCTCTGAATACTCCAGGAATTCTTTGAAATACTTACTGGCATTCTCCTTATCCCCTGTATAAAAATAAGATTTGGCCAAAAGGTAAAGGATATCGGAATACCGGACTATTTTTTTATCCTGTTCAATGGCCTTATGGAAACTTTTTATGGCATCCTTATAATTATTTTTCTCGTACGCTCTTAATCCTTCATAGTAAAGGTCTGCCAGGTCATATTTCTTCTTCTCCGACAGGTCCCAGGTCCTTGTCTTTCTTAGTCGGAATGCTTTGGTATTAAATTTCTTTATAAGGCTCCAGACCTCCTTCTCCTCCTGGATCTTGGCTCCGTTCTCCTGCCTGGCTATGACCGTATAATTTCCTTCATTATGATCCCTGACATAGACCATAAAGCCCCTGAAATTTTTATTATATTCATATCTGACGATCCTGGGTGTGCAGGAAAAGAACAGGAGCAAGACGGATACAAGGACCACTTTCTGCTTCATAAGATTATTTACCATATTTTATTCTTCTTGATATTTTAAATACATAATATATTAAAAAACACAATCAAGAAAAAAAAGAGTATAACCAATAAAAGAGGTACCGGATCTTAATGTTAAACGTTTGATAAAGTCAGGTTTTACATCAAGAACCGGTATCTTTTATGAAATTGGTTGACAGCCTTTTTATTTCTAATATAATTGACATGAATTAATTAACAGTACCGGAACGGAGTGTATAAAATGTTAAAACACGGCACCTTTCTCGCTCTATGTCTTCTCCTGATCATACCTGTATCTTCCAGCGCTCAAGCACCTGAGAAAGCTTTATCCAGGGCTTATGACACGGCTCTTGTCATTTATAACCGTTCCTCGGGTTTGGTTACTAATTTAAATCCCGTGCTGAGCGCGCGGCGTTTAACCCCGTGTTCCACCTTTAAGATCTACAATACTCTTATCGGGCTGGAACTTGGTTTGATAAAACGTGCGGACGCCCCATGGTACAAATGGGATGGCGTTCATTACGATATAGACGCGTGGAACCGGAATCTGACGCTCCGCGAGGCGTTCCGCGTATCGGCCGTGCCTGCTTTCCAGGCCCTGGCGCGGAAGGTCAATTCCAAACGCATGAAAAAGTACATTGAACAGATCAATTACGGATCCAAAGACATCTCGGCCGGCATCGATATTTTCTGGCTCGACCGGCCGGAAGTCACTCCCATTATGATCAGCGCCGATGAACAGGTCACGCTGCTGGACAAGCTTCTTGACGGGAAACTGCCGTTCTCCAAAAAGAATATCGCCATCCTGCGTGACATTATGCAGGTAGTGAAAACCGAAAAAGGCACGCTTTACGGAAAGACAGGAACAGGCAAAATTGCCGGCGGTAAAGGCGGCATCGGATGGTTCGTGGGATTTCTTGAAAGCGGAAGGGCAACCTATGTATTCGCGTGCAATATTACAGGCGGGAAAGACCCCACAGGAAAGGCGGCCCGGGCGATCGTGGAAGATCTCTTTAGATCAAAGGATCTTTTATAAAGAGGCTGCGGGCTATTTAATATGGAGTCCTGCATCGAACATATCAGAGACCTTCACATCAGGGTGATGGTAGTATTTTCCGTCTACCCGCCAGCAGTGGTGGATGGCCTTTTGGGGGCACCACTCCGCGCAGGCAAGGCACATCTCGCAGTGATGAAGCCAAACCGGTTTGTTATTTTTCATTACAATGTTCAGGACAGGACAAACCTTTACACAGACCGCGCAGCCGCTGCATTTTTCATCAGCGGAAACGCTCTTATCCGTCAACCACATCAATTCATGAAAATCAAGGCCTGTATCTTCCG
>JAQTRT010000263.1 GCA_028711675.1 bacterium
GATCGGTGCATTCATCCTTGAAGGCGTTATATATCTTCTCGCTGTATTCCATTTAAACCTTGACAATTTCCTTGGAACTCAGGTCAGGTTTGAATTTTCCGATGATAACAGCCAGGTTGTTGGCGTAATTGGAAACGCTTACAGCCTCGTTCACCAGCAGATTGATCTTGTTCACGGTACTGGAGCTTATTTCTTTCACATAATCCAGGGACTGCAGGATCTTGGTGCTGTTGTCCGATTCTTCAAATGTCTCTGATTTAATGTTCTCGATCAGTTCCGAAACATGACTGATACCCTGGATGATCTTCTGGACCGCCTCGGAAGCCGTTTGGGAGTACCGGGTCCCCTGCTCGATCTTCTTATTGCTCTTTTTAATAATGTCCCCGATCTCCTGGGCCGCTTCCGCACTCCGCTCAGCCAGTTTCCTGATCTCCATGGCCACTACCGCAAAGCCCTTTCCGTGTTCGCCGGCCCGCGCAGCCTCAATAGCCGCGTTCAGCGCCAGCAGATTGGTCTGCTCGGCGATCTCGTCGATCACATTGATGATTTCCACGATCTGCTTGGAGCTCTGCCCGATCTCGCCCATCTCGTTGATCATCTGGATGATATACTGGCTCCCTTCATCGGCATCCCCCTTGGTCTGGCCTGTAAAATTCGCCACATCATCGGCATTCCGGGCCACTTCCTTAATGGAATCAGCCAGGTATTCGAACGAACTGAAGGTCTGCTGGATGAGGTCGGTCTGGTCCCGGGTCTCATGGATCACGCTGTCCGAAGTGTTTTTGATGCGTTCAATGATATTATAAAGTCCCTGGATGGCTTCTTTCAGATTGTTTAAAAGGAATTTCAGGTTGATGGATACCTCGTTTAAAGCATCGGACAAGGCGCCTATCTCATCCGAAGCCTGCTCATAAAGCTGCTCATCCAGGATCCCCTGGGAAAGCTTAATGGTAAAATCCACATCTTTGTTAAGCCGCCGTTTATACTGACTGAAAAAAAAGATAAAGGCCAGTTCCAGGACCAGAAAACCAAGTACCCAGAGCAGGAGGACCAGGGCTTCCCTGTAGACGAAACGCCTCAGAATAAAAAATCCACCCAGCACCATCAGGTTAAGAACAGAATAATACAGGGCGAACTTTTTACTACTCATTAAATTTTTCCTTTAACAGCAATTTTTCATGGGAAGTAAAGATCTTTTCGATGTTGATGATGACGATCAGTTTTTTCTCTGCTTTGGCCACGCCGTCCACGAACTCGCTCTTCAGGCCTTCGATAACGGGCAGAGACGGTTCCACCGTATCTGAATGCAGGTTCAATACATCGATCACGGAATCCACGATGATGCCGATCTCGCTGTTCTGAACCCTGACGATGATGACGCTTGTCTTTTTCGTGTTCTGGGAGACATCAATCCCGAAACGCTGCCGCAGGTCCATGATCGGCACGACCTTGCCTCTCAGGTTCACCACTCCTTTGATGAACCGCGGAGCTTCCGGCAGTATGGTAAGCGGCATGATCTTGATCACTTCCACAACATTCTTGATATTAACCGCGTACTCGACCTGATTGATAGTAAACAGTATAAGCTGAAGATCCGGAGAAAGGTACTCCTGTTCTTTAATATTCAGTTCTTCCATATGGATATAAAAATAAGTATTAAAAATAAAAGGATTGTCAATGATTTTTTCGTTTCGTGATTAAGATAAAGATCCGATATCAGCCACAGGCACAATGGAGCCCCACAGCCCTACGGCAACCGTGGTTCCGCGACTGCTCCGTCAATAGGCGGAGTCTGGGCGACATCCCGCCCAGAAATCCACCGTAGGTCCATGTCTTTACAGACATGGTTTTCTGCTGGCGGGATAAAAAGTTATAAAGGTAATAAAGGCTGAAAAGGTTTAAAAGGTAAAAGAGAAATATTCTTGGTTTTAACCTTTATAACCTTTGCTTCCTTTAACGCCTTTATAACCTTCTTATGCTCCTTACCATTTCACGGCTGCCGAAGCCCAGGTCATGCCTCCGCCGAACGCTGCGAACACCAGGATATCACCTCTTTTAATTTTATGTTCCTGGACAGCTTCGGCCAGGGCAATGGGCACCGTGGCAGCGGACGTATTGCCGTACTTATGAATATTCACGAGAACCTTATCATCCGGAAGATCAAGATTTTTCTGTACCATCTTGATGATGCGGATATTGGCCTGATGGGGGATAAGCAGGTCCACGTCCGATTTTTTTAAGTTCGCTTTTTTGAGGACGTTGAGGGATGCTTCACTGAGCTTGGTCACTGCCACCTTGAAAGTCGCATTCCCTTCCATCTTTATGTAATGCATCCGTTTTTTCACAGTTTCTTCCGTAGCAGGATAAAGAGAACCGCCTGCCGGCATATAGAGCAGGTCCCTGTACACGCCGTCCCCTCCCAGACATGTGGCCATGATCTCGCTCTCGGTATGGGACTCGGATACAACAGCCGCACCGGCCCCCTCCCCGAACAGGACGCATGTGCTCCGGTCCTGCCAGTCGGTTATCCGGCTTAAGGTCTCGCTGCCCACAACCAGCACGTTCTTGTACTCGCCGGTCTTGATGTACTGGTTGGCCAGGGAAAGGCCGTAAATGAATCCGCTGCAGGCTGCCTCGAGGTCGAACACTCCCGCATGACGGATATCGAGGATATCAGCGATAAGGGCGGCAGTACAGGGGAAGACCATATCCGGGGAAATGGTAGCTGTGATAATGAGATCGATATCCTTGGGCTTCAGATGGGCGTTCTCTATGGCCAGTTTAGCTGCCCTGGCGCCGAGAGTCGAAGTCGTTTCCTGGGGAGCGGCAATATGCCTCTCCTTGATCCCGCTCCGGCTGGTGATCCATTCATCGGAAGTATCCACCATTTTTTCAAGGTCCTTATTGGTCAGGATCTTTTCAGGCATATAAAAACCCACACCCTTGATATATGCTTTTTTCATGACATACTCCTTTTTTGTTTTAGAAATAAGTTATCTTCAGTCGAATGAGATAAGCTGCATTTTTACAGACGAATCACTGAGAACCACCCGGGATAATTTCCTGAAATTCTCGTTCAGATCGCTGGCGTACAGGTGAATGGATCCTTTCTTCCTGCGGCCGCTGAAAAGCCGTTTCTTGGACAGGATATCCTGGACCACCAGAGAGACAGAATATCCGGAACTGATGAGGTTCACTTTTCCCTGAAAGAACCTGTTTAAGGCCCTGGTCAGCAGGGGATAATGCGTACACCCCAGTACCAAGGTGTCGATCTTTCTGGCGCGGAACTCCTGAAGGTATCCTTTAATAGCCAGACGAGTGATCGAATGGTCAAAAAGAAGTTCCTCAACCAACGGAACGAATAACGGACAAGCTTTCTCAAAGATCCGGATCTTCCGGTCCTGCCGAATGATCAATTCCTTATATTTATGGGAACGGATAGTGCTCTGTGTCCCGATGATGCCCACACATCTGTTCTTGGTTCTGTCCAGCGCCAGCTGCACACCCGGTTCAATCACGCCGATGACAGGCACTCTGTAACGGGATTTTAAATAAGATAATGAATTGGACGAAACCGTGTTACAGGCCACCACGATCAGTTTAACATCCTTCTCCATGAGAAAATCCATGATCTGGGAGGCGAACTTCGTGATGGTGGATCTGGACTTGACCCCGTACGGCACACGGGCCGTATCTCCCACATAGATAAAATTCTCTGCAGGCAGTATCCTCTTCATCTCTTTTAGAACCGTCAGTCCGCCTACACCCGAATCAAATACGCCGATTGGTCTGTTATCCATTTTAATCCTTTTCATTTTCTTCCCGGTTTATTAACAGAGAGCTGTAAAAGGCCGGATTAAAAAACAAAGGCCTGAAAGAAGAGAAAGGCCAAAGGTGTAAACCGGTCTCTCAGCCTCAGGGTGTTTATCACCTTTTCCCGGCTATTTTAAGAAGGAAATATTCAATGCTGTCCGTTAAAGCCTGCCAGGAAGCATCTATGATATTTTCCGAGACACCGATGGTGCCCCAGATATGGTCTTGGGCCTTGGATTCCACGAGAACCCTGACCTTGGCCGCGGTCCCGTCCTTCTCGTTCAAGACCCGTACTTTATAATCATACAGTTTCATATTTTTAAGTGCAGGATAGATGGTCTCCAAAGATTTACGGAGGGCGCTGTCCAGAGCGTTCACCGGGCCACGCCCCTCCGAGACCGTATGGTATTCCTTGCCGTTGACCTCCATCTTGATGGTGGCTTCAGATACCATCTCATTGCCCTTC
>JAQTRT010000264.1 GCA_028711675.1 bacterium
GTGAACACTACGCACATGACGGATAATGAACTGACCCTGCTCCGGCGGCACCATATCGGGTTCATCTTCCAGTCCTTTAACCTCATCCCTGTGCTGACCGCGTTCGAGAACGTGGAACTGCCCCTGATCTCCCTGGGATATCCGAAAATGAAAAGGCAGGAGATGGTGAAGAACATGTTCAATAACGTCGGTATTATGGAATTCGCCCGGCATAAGCCTGACGAGCTTTCCGGAGGCCAGCGGCAGCGCGTGGCCATAGCACGGGCTTTGATCACACAACCGTCCATGGTCCTGGCCGACGAGCCTACGGCCAATCTGGACAGCGAAACAGGCAACAGGATCGTTGAGATCATGAAACAAATGAACGCCACACTGAAGACCACGTTCGTCATCTCGACCCATGATCCGCGCCTGCTTAACTATCTGGACCGGAAGGTCTTTCTTGAAGACGGCAGGATTTCCAAGACTGAGATTCATTGAGATATATAGGGTAACCGGTGTTTAAAGCATCAGTTACCCTTTAAATTGTTGGTTTTATTATATTTAATATCAATGATATAAACCAGAGTGTATATGAAAAAAAATACTTCAATTTATCTTTTGAGCCTTCTTCTTTCCGTGGTAAATGCTATTCCTGTTATGGGGCTTGATATCACCGGAGATTTTGAATATGATTTCGGCTATAACAGGAATAAGAACAATCTCCTGAACCCGGCCAATATCCTCGGCCTGCAGGATTACGTGAACCGGGCCGAGTTCAAGGCCAGCCTCTCGTCAGGGACCAAGAACAGCATGATGATAGATGCCCGGGGCCGGTATAGCATGGCCGACAAAGAGAGCACTTTTTTTCTTGACCAGGCTTATATCAATCTGGAACCCGGGGATATCCTTAAATTCAGGTTCGGCAGGCAAAGGATCGGATTCGGCACGGGTTATCTCTGGAATCCCGTCAATGATCTTGATATCAGGAAGGATGTGTATGAGCTGAGCAGGTATACAAGGGGAGTGGACGGCATCAAGGCTGTCCTGGACTTCACGCCCCGGACCATATTCCCGTTCAGTTTCTGTTTTGAGGTCCTTCCGCCTGAAGATACATCCGGTAAGGTCCGTCTCTCCGGTTCCAGGTTCGGCGCCCAGTTCTATACCCTCCTGGGCGGCGTGGAGTTCGGATTGGCCGGAAGCTATAAAAAAGAGCAGGCCAGGGAGAAGGATACCCTGTACGGTTTTTATTCCTCAGTGGATATCGCCGGATTTATCGCAGGACTTGAATGCGCGGGCTCTAAAAAGCCGGACCTTAATTATTTTTCTGAGTCCGGTATCTTCCAGAAGAACAGATATGATACGCAGGCTGTTGTCAGTATCAATAAAAGGCTGGGAGAGAGCGGACTTGTTGTGCTTGAATACTTCTACAATGGTTTCGGCTTCAGTAATAAAGAATTCGACAATATGGTGCATCTCCTATGGATGTCCTATGCGGATTTCAGCCCGCTCATCATCGGCACGGTTTCACCCGGATACGTTTCCAGGAATTATTTCTTTGCCTCCTTTTCCTCGGACATCGTGTCCAACCTCAGCCTGACCCTGTCCGGTATGGCCAATCTTGACCGGAAAGGCGGATTCCTGTACCCCCGGATCGCGTGGACGGAAATTGAGAGCATCACCGTGACCCTGGAAAGCATCGTGAACCTTTTCTCCCACACCAGGAGCGAATTCTCCCTGCTGCCATATGATTATACCGTCTCCTTCCGTGTACAGTATTTTTATTGAAAGAAAACAGGATAGTTGTCTTTATTTCTCCCATGAAAGGCTTGACGTTAAATTTATAAATAATATACTTATCAGCAGTTGAAATAAAAAAATTCCAGGAGGGATATATGTTGAAATTTGCCCGAAAGAACGTCTTTACGATCGGCATGGCTGTTTATATGATCCTTTTCTTCAGTACACCGGGTATAGCGGCCATGATCTCTTCTTCTCTCTCCTCAGAAAAATCCATGTCCGCGGCCGAACGCCGGGTTAAACTGGAGACCGTTAAAAAGGCTCTGGAAAACAAGATGGTGCAGGCCAAGCTGAAAGACTACGGCCTTAATGACAGGGAAATAAATGAAAAAATAAAATCCATGAACGACAGCCAGATCCAGCTGCTGGCCCAGGCTTCGGAAAAGGTACTGGCCGGAGGCGACGGATTGAGCCTGATCGTGACGCTCCTGGTCATCGTTCTCCTTGTTATTCTCATCATGCGTCTGATTTGAACTTGTTTTTTATCAAACCCTTGAGGACCATCTTTCTTCTTTTATGGGCTCTGCGCTTATATTCATATGAGATAACCAATGTGCCCTTTATTCCACAGACGACATCGTACTGCGGTCCGGCATCCCTGGCATCGGTCATGAATTACTACGGTTCCCGGACCACCCAGGAAGAGATAGGCTCCTGTGTTTATACGGAAAAACTGAACGGAAGCCTTATCACCGACCTTGAGAATTACGCAAAAACGAAAAATTTTAAGACAATCCTTTCAACAGGCCGGACCAATGACCTGAAACATTATCTGAACCAGGGAAGACCCGTTATTGTCCTTATCGAAATGGGTTTCTGGATAATATCCAAACCACATTACCTGGTCCTCACCGGCTATACTCCCAAGGGTTTCATCGCGCATACCGGGTATAAGGCCTCAAAGTTCATGCCTTATCCGGACTTCAATTATATGTGGACTGAAATGGGAAATACTTTTCTGGTTATTTATAAGGAAAAATAATCATGGCGAGAAAGATCTGTCCGGCTCTGATCCTTTGTCTTCTTATGATATCCTGCCAATCTATGCCTATGCCCCGTCTCCTGCGGCCTCAGGATAGCCTTACAGCTGAAGAACATAATGACCTGGGTGTCGTGTATGAGGAAAAACAGCAAAGGACCCTTGCCCGGAAAGAATACCTGAAGGCTGTTGAAAAGAAACCGGACTGGGCTGTTCCGTATTTCAACCTGGCTAACCTGTCGTATAAAGAAAAAGACCGGCCCGCGTCCGAACGCTATTATAAAAAAGCACTGGAACTGAGGCCGGATTATCCCGACTGCTTGAATAATCTGGCATGGCTTTGCTGTGAGCAAAAAAGATACGATGAAGCGCTTCAGTATATCAATAAAGCCCTGGCGCTCTCGCGGAAACAGGAATATATCGACACACAGAAAAAGATACAGGCTGAGATGAAATAATCCTCTGTGTTTCTTGTTTATCCCGGCTGCTCTTCAGACTTGGAGGCGCTTTTGCTCCAGATCATGGCCAGGATGGATGCGGTCAGGATACACCATGTGGCGAACAGGGCATTGGGCAGGGCCGCCTGGGCCGAGAAGTGCTTCAGGGAAAGGACTGCGCCGAGGCCTGCGTTCTGCATTCCCACTTCAAAGGAGAGCGTCCGCCTTCTTTTTTTATCAAATCCATACAGAACACCAGCCAGGTAACCGAGGAGAAGTCCGAGGAAGTTCATCAGGGAAATAGCCACAAACACGATCAGGCTGAGCTGGACGATATACTTCTGGTTCAAGGCCACGACAAGGCCGCAGATAAAGGCGATAAAAAGTGTGGAGAGCGCGGGGAAGAACTGTTCCAGTCTGACCATCTGTTTTTTAAAGAAATGCCTTAATCCGAATCCGACCAGCAGGGGGAGAATGACCATCTTGATGATGCTCAGGAACATGGCCCAGAATTTGATCTCGATGATAGTATGGCCGAACAGATAAACGAAGGCCGGCGTAAGCACGGGAGCCAGAGTTGTGGAAGCCGTGGTCAGGGCAATGGAATAAGCCACGTCAGCTCTGGCCAGGTATGATATGACATTGCTGGCCATGGCCCCGGGTACGCTGCCTACCATGATAAGGCCCAGTGTCAGGTCCTTGGAGAGATGGAGCATCCTTGCCACAAAATAACCCGAAGCAGGCATGATGGCGAATTGTGCCAGAATGCCGAGAAGTACCAGGTGGGGCTTCCGGAAAACCGGCCGGAAATCATCCACATTCAGGATAGCTCCGATACCGAGCATGGTAAAAGCAAATAGCCAATCTGTGTAATTCTTCAGACCTGTGAACAAGCCGGGCTGTAAATATCCTATGATGCCTGCCAGGAGAACCCAGACCAGCATCAGTTTTGTGAATAAGGACAGTATTTTGTTCATTTTGTTCTCCTCCGGAACCATGGAAACGATGTTTTTTTATCAAAGGAATGACCGGGTTATCGGGGATATAAGGCGAGGACAGGGTACATCCTATTCCCGGTATCCTT
>JAQTRT010000265.1 GCA_028711675.1 bacterium
GAAGATTGCTCAATTAAGTAGAGAGCATAATAATTCCAATGTTATTGTATTTGGAAGCCGGCTGATCTCAAAAAGAAAAGCGTATTATTTATTTAAGATTTGGAACCAAACAGAATTCAGTCATGCAGAAAGGCATTTAAAACGTGTACAAATGATCGATCAGTTAGTATAAGGAATATGATATGAGAATAATTACATTTCTTCTTGGTATTCTTTTTTCGTTGAATTTATACGGTATATCAGAAATTCAATTCATTAGTAAAAATGATTTTCAGAAGTGCTCAGTTATTGGCGGACAGGTTGATTTTTTTAGAGACATTGGTTATGGGATTAGTTTTAATCCAAAATCTGTTTTAATCAATGATGTGACAGATTTGTTTTTAATTTTTCCCCGTAAAGAATTAAAAACAGATAAAACGGGACATTATTCCGTTAAGTATTATAAAGTCAATGAAGAATCACCATTTCAAACAGCTCATTTTATGTCTGGTGGTTTTATTAAACCCTTTCATAAAGTAGTTCTGTCGATTAAAAAAAATAATTTTTTATCTAATGTAACAGATATGGGAAGTTTCTCATTTGATTTTTTTATTTATCCTTGTTTGCTGAACAAACAAAATATCATTTTTCAAAAGGGCATTTATTTAAATGATAAATTCTACGGGATCCGGGTAGATATTATTAATAATCGTATAAGGTTTAATTTTGAAAACTTTTTTTATTATGAGGATGGTCACACATTTTCTATAAATATAATGTCAGATATGAAATTAAGAATAAATGAATGGCAGCATATCGGTCTAGTCTATAACCGGGCTAAAAATAAGTTCAGCTTATTTATGAATGGAGAAATTGACTCGGAAAAAGTGCTTTCTTCAGAGCAGGTCTCAGGATTGCCGCATTTTCATCGTGCTGATGGATCGGATCTGGTGCTATTCGAGGGATTGAAGGGGTATGTTGATAATTTCCGTATCCTGCGAACAGCACAGATCGATTACAAGGACTATTTAAATTCTTTTGATCAGGTAATGGAAATAACATCCCCTCTTATTGATCTGAAATATATCAATTGTAATATCAGCAGGATCAGGTATAAAATCAGGAATATCGAAGAAGGGATACCCGAAATTCTCATTAAATCCGGGAATACCAGAAATGATCTGCTGAAACATGAATGGAGCAATGATATCCCCTATGAGACAGTGAATGATGAGCTGATAATGAAGACCGTTCCCTCATTAAGGTTCCTTCAATGGAAATTACGGATAAGCCGGAATATGTCCGCGTCCGCCAATCCTATCCTGCATTTTTTTTCTGTTGAGTATAAGGAAAACAAGAATCCATTAGCTCCTGCCCATGTTACAGTTGAAAGAGTAAATAAAGATAGTATTCAACTGAAATGGGATTATAATTTTGAGGATTCGGTCCTCGGGTATATCATATATTGGGGTACAAAGTCCGGGGAATATGAAAATAAACTTGATATTGGATTTAAAAACTCATATATTATGGATTCGTTGAATGAGGGTGAAAATTATTATTTTTCCATTAAGGCGTATAATCACAAGGAACCTTATCAGTTAAGCGGATTTTCCAAGGAGATCTGGATTTTTTACAAATAGGAGTTGTTCATGGCTAAGTTTACCAGCAGTCAATTCGAATATATAAAGAAAAACTATAATGGAAAGAATGAAGTGGAACTGGGAAGAAGATTGAATTGTAATCCGAACGAGATCAAGAATATAATGGATCGTCAGAAGGATAATAATAAAAAATTATTTCCTGTTGAGCTGAATACCATCTATAAGTTCACTCGGACCGATTATCTGATCAGTATCCTTATATTTATTGCAGGCTTGATAACCTATGTTTATACCATGACCCCGGGTATTGCTGCCGGTGACTGCGGCGAACTGACCTGTGCGGCATACTTTTTAGGGGGAGCTCATTCTCCCGGTTATCCGCTGTATTGTATCATGGCTAAATTGTTTATGGGGGTTTTCTTTTTTATCGGCCGTATGGTTTTCCGCGCTACATTTTTATCTGCATTTTGCGGTGCCGTGACCGTAGCTGTTTCTTATTTATTCTTTGTTAAATTCCTCTCCCGGTATCATTTAAACGAAAAATATGATAATCTGTTTTTTGCGAAAGTGCCGTCTATCGCCGCGGCTTTGTTTTTTCTGTTTAGCGATGATCTGTGGTCTCAGGCGGTCATTGCTGAAGTATATACAGTGAACTCTCTGTTCCTTCCTATTATGTTCCTGCTGGCTTTGGTCTATGAAGAACGTTATTCGCAGAACACGAATTTATTGCACAGCACCAAGGGAAATGATGTATCCTATATCTGGAGTAAGCCGATAAAAATAATGTATCTTTTCTATTTTTTATTCGGTATTGCCATAGGAGATCATCATATTATCTTGGGATATTTTCTCCCCTTTACCCTGTTCTTCCTTTATACTCATTTAAAGGATAAAACGTTCTTCAGGGTGTTGATCGGATTATCTGTCTCTTATCTTCTCATGCTCATCATGGTCGTTTATTATCAGCTGCCTGAAACGTTTGACACGCTGGCCATGATCATAGTGGCGATTATCGCTCTATATATCATTGTTAAGGTTCAGTCGGAGAATTCCAGACTTATAAAAGCTCTTTTTATCAGTGCCGGATTTATATTTTTTGGATTACTTGTATATGCCTATATGCCGATCCGTTCCTTGGCCAATGCCCCTCTGGACTGGGGAAATCCTGAGATCCTTGAAAATTTTATCAATGTTGTATCAAGAAAGCAATACCGCGGGTTTGCCCAAAATATACGTACCATTGATACATTCATTAGACAATGGATCATATTATTCCAATGGCGGCTCCAGCAGTTCACTCCTTTTCTTTATATCTTTACGTTCCTGGGGCTTTTCAGGCTTTATAAGCTTAATAAAAAATGGTTTTATTTTACCGTGTCTTTTTTACTTTATTATGATTTTGCTTTTTCCCAATTCAATAATTTTAAATTCACGGAAAGGGATATGTATTTTGCCGAGGTCTTTTTCATCCCTTCTTATATGGTGAATATTTTTTGGATAGTGATCGGTATCGAATTTTCCCTTAAGCTGTTTGAGAAATATATCCTTAAAGATTCTTTGCTGAATAAGAAAAAGATCGGCTGGGGAGTTTCTGCTTTTCTGATAATACTCTCCTGGATCCCCTATCATGCTAATTTCGACCGGAATAACTGCCGTCATATCTGGCTGAATGATAATTATGGCAGGAATATTTTAAAAACCCTGGAGTATAAAGCGGTTAATTTTACAGAGGGCGGGGATAACCAGGTCTTTTCCCTGTTGTACCATACTTATGTGGAACATTTAAGGCCGGATGTTGAGGTGTATGATCAAAAAGGAAATGTTTTTCTTTTATACGGGGATATGATGCGAATGACCCCGCAGCAATTACAGGAATCCCAGATCACAAAGGATTACGAGAAAATAGCTACAGGCCGTCCTATTTTTTATACATGGAAGGATTTTGGACGCCAGAGTGAGATTAACCGCAGGTACGGATTAAATCTGGAGTACAGGCAGACAGGCATCCTGTACCGTGTCTGCAACAAGGGTGAGGAATTCATTTCTCCTATCGATTACTGGCCGTATTATGATTTTGAGTGGAGGGAATATCCGACTGAGGTCGTGAATTCTGATTATCTCTCCCGTGAGATCGTGGCTAATTATAATTTTCAGCTTGGTGATTTTTTTATGGAAAAGACCTATAATGCCTATAACCTTTATCAGCAGTACCGTTATGATCCTGCCAGAAGCGCGCAGTATTATAATGAATATGAAACCAACGATAAGATCGCTTATAATTATTACAGGAATGCCCAGTTCTCCGGCTTTGATATGACTGCTATTCATTTTAATTTAGGCTTGCTTCTGGAACAGAAGATACGAATCCTGCAGCAGGAGCAGAATAAGCTGAACGAGATCAATGCGGTCCTGGATGAAGCCATCAAGGATTATATCATTGCCGCTGAAATTGAGAATAAGCAGGATAATGCTCCCCGGGCTTATTTCACGGCAGGCCGTGCTTATGAACGGAAGGCTTATTTTAATCCGGATAAGGAAGCAGAGTATATGGGCCAGGCTTTAAAGTATTATCGTATCGCTCTGGATATTAGTCCTGATTTTCGCGATGCCCAGATGTCGGCCAGACGGGCGGATGCGGTATTGAAATACCCCACCAAGCAGCTGGCTGACATG
>JAQTRT010000266.1 GCA_028711675.1 bacterium
GCTGACATGGTCATGGCGGGAAAACTGGCCATGATGAGGAGCGGGATCTGGGAAACGCCGAGGTTCAGGAACATCAAGTCCTTTGACTGGGACGTGGCCATGTTTCCGAAAGGCCCTGTGAAACGGGCTTTCGGAAGCGGCGGTTCCGGTTATTGTATCGTAAGGACGACCAAACATCCCGAAGAAGCCTGGGAGGTCCTGAAAGCCCTGTCCGGTGATTACGGCCAGGAGATGCTGGCCAGGGGCGGTCTGGCCCAGCCGGCCAATATGCGGATCGCGGGAGGCGAGTATTGGGCAAAAAGCCCGGAAAAACCTCTGAATAAAAAAATGCTCAATGAAGCCGTGCGTTATACCATGTATGAACCGTTCAATCCTTTATGGCAGGAAGCCCAGAGCAAATACCTGGGATCAGCGCTTGATATGTTCTTCAATAATGAGATCACGTCAGGGCAGTTCGCCAGAGATACGGTCCCTAAGCTTAATTCGCTCATGTTCAGGAAATAACCATACGGGATCGATCATATTATATGTCCTTTCGTAGCATCACACCTTTAGATGTGATGATTACACGCGCACCGGTTACCAGTAACGGCAGGTTTAAAGACCTGCCGCTACAACGGTCTTGATCATCAAACTGGATTATTTCAGACAGCCCTCTTGAAAGGATAAATTGGAATTCCCCCCATTTTTTAATAAAAAATATTGAAAAAGGAATATTAAAAGTTAATATTAACTGATTTGACGGATCAGGAGGATATTTATGGGTCGAGGCGACAGACGGTCAAGAAAAGGGAAGATCCGGCTTGGTACACACGGTAACAGCCGGCCCAGGAAAAAAAAGAAGAAATGACCATATGCGGATCCCTGCAGGTAAGCAAGGCCGGTAAAGGTTTACCAGCGGCTTACCGGGGATTCGAGGCGGATCATGTCTCCTGACCGCTTGTTGTGATCAGGGAAGAGATCAGGACATTTCTGTAAGCAAGCGGGGGAAAATACATTACAGTATTTTTGTCATTCCATTAATTAAGCAACCATTCATCTTATCAATGGCTGGGGGAAGGTTTTATGGATGCCTATAAAATACTGCTTGACGAGCTGCCTGTTCTGGTCTGTTTTTTCAGGCCTGACGGAAAGATCGTCTATATCAATAAGACATTCTGCTGGTGCCTGAACAAGAAGAGCAGCGATCTGAAAGGCACCGACTTTTTCCGTTTGCTCCCGAAAAATGACAGAACAAGGATCAAGCAGACCCTGCAGACACTTTCTTTCCAGCAGCGTCAGGGGATCGAGAGATACAAGATCAACTGTACGCCCAAGGCCTCGGTCCATCTTTTCTGGATACACCGGGCCGTTTTCAACGAAAAGAAAAAATTGATCGGGTATGAGATCTTCAATACGCCCGGTCCGCAGGATTTGATGGAAGAGAAGATGTACCGGGAGAGGGAGTTCTATCTCAGGCTGGTCACGGATAATATGGTGGATGTTATCAGCCAGATGGACGCCAACCAGAGGATTCAGTATATCAGTCCGTCGATCACGCAGGTTTTCGGGTATCAGCCGGGTAACCTGATCAACCGGAACGCCATGCATATGGTCCATCCTGATGATATCAGCCGCATCATCCAGCAGACCGATCACTGTATCAGGAACAAAGACCAGATCATGAAATTCGAATACCGTTTCAGGCATATTAACGGAGAATATCTCTGGGTCGAGTCCGGTATGCATTTTTTTTATAATGAGCTGGGTGAATACAGCGGGGCAATCTTCTCCACGCGCGATATCTCCAAACGGAAGAGCATGGAGCAGAAATTCGAAAAAGAGATAAACAAGTTCAAGATCCTGTATGACCTGGCCCTGAACATGTCCACCGAGAAGAGCCTGGATGAAAATCTTGCGTTTATCGTTGAGAAGAGCAGGGAATTACTGAAAGCCGATACCTCTTATATTACCATGGCCGACGAAAAGCAGCAGGAGGTCTTTGTCGCGATCCATTCCGGTATTATGACAGAGGATTTTAAAAAAATGAAGATCCCTTTCAGCAAAGGATTGGGCGGAAAGGTGATGACCACGCGTAAAAGTTTTATCATCGATGACTATTTTGAGAATCAGGAGATCATCCATGTTGTTGATGATATAGTCAGGGGTGAAGGGCTGATCTCCGGCATGGCCGTGCCTATCCAGACCAGCATGAAGAGCTTCGGCGTCCTGTTCGCTTTTAACCGGCAGAAGACACGCTATTCCCAGGAGGACCTGGATACCTTGTCCCTGCTGGGTAATTTGGCGGCCGTTGAGATCAACCGGAAACAAAGCCAGGAAGCATTGAAAGAGTCGGAAAGCAAATACAGGGCTATCTTTGAGAATACAGGCGCTGCCACCGTGATTATTGAGGAGGATACCATTATTTCCCTGGCAAATGCCGAATTTGAGAGGCTGACCGGATATACCAAAGCCGAGGTCGAAGGGAAGATGAAGTGGACATACTGGGTCGTCCAGGAGGACCTGGAGATGATGATGGAACGGCATAAGCTCCGGCGCCTGGACCCTGAAGCAACACTGAACCGTTATGAATTCAGGATGAAGGACAGGAAAGGCCAGGTCAGGCATATCCTTCTTACGGTCGATATGATCCAGGGAACGAAGAAGAGCCTGGCTTCTCTTGTGGATATATCGGAGCATAAACAGCTTGAGGAACAGCTGATCTATTCCGAAAAACTGGCGGCTGTGGGCCTTTTAGCTTCAGGAATTGCCCATGAATTTAATAATCTTCTGGCTATTATCAAGGGAAACGTACAGATACTGGAACTGGCGGAGACCGGCAGGGACGAATTACTGGCAACGCTGGAGATCATCGAGAACCAGACCAACCGCGGTCAGGACATTGTGGCCCAGATCATGTCCTTTGCCCGGCCGCAGGAGCTGAAAAAGGACCTGTTCAGGATCGAGCAGCTCATCGATGAGATGATCGAAATGATTAAAAAACAACTGGAGCTGGAGAATATCGCGGTTATCCGTGAATATCAGTCGGAACAAAACGTGAGTATCGACAAGAGCCAGATGCAGCAGGTCTTCCTGAACCTGTTCCTCAATGCCCGGCATGCCATTAAACCAAAGGGTAACGGTATTATTTCCATCAAGACAGAAGACATAAACCATAACGTACGGATCGTTTTTCATGATTCAGGAACAGGCATGGATGAAGAGACCCGGAGCAAGCTGTTCACTCCTTTCTTCACGACCAAAGGCGCTTTTGCAAGGGATTCGTTCGGGATCAAAGGGACCGGCTTGGGACTCTCTATGTGCTACAAGATCATTGAACAGCACAACGGTAAGATCTCCGTGGAGAGCGGGACTGCGATTGGTACATCCTTTATCATCATGCTCCCGGCAGCAGGGAAAGAAGAGAGCAAAGGAAGCAGCCGGGGCCCGGACCGGATAGAAGGAGATACTAAAAAAATGAAAGACCTGAATATCATGTTCGTGGACGATGAAATCCGTTTACTGGATCTGGTGGATAAACTGTTCACCAGGCTGGGTTATCAGAAAGTAAAGACCTTTGATTCAGGAGCCAAGGCCATCGCCTGCCTGAAAGAAGAGAAATATGATATCATCTTCCTTGATATGCTGCTGCCGGACATGGACGGTGTCCAGATATTGAGCGAAGTAAGGAAGATCGATCCTTCGATCCCCGTTGTCTTCATGTCAGGCCAGCTCTCGGTCCAGGAAAGACCATCGGGTGAGTCGGAAGCTGACGGCTATATTCAGAAGCCGTTCGATATCAAGGACCTGGAAGATATCCTGTTAAAGGTAATCAGTAAGAAAAAGTGAGGATAAGGATCAGGACTAGGTGAAGATCCTCTTGATGAACATGGTAGCGTAACTGCCGCGGGGCAAGTCGAATTCAAAGAACATCTTTTTTTTACCTTCATAACGTTCATCATCAGCCGGAGCCGAGGAGAAACGGCCGGGAGTGATCAGGACAGCCCGGTCCGTTGATTTGAAAAACGCCTGACGGACCTCCCTGAGATTGAACAGGGACGGTTTGATGTTCGTCCTGTCCATGATCTTCTGAAGCACGGCTTCCGTTTTTTTATCATGAACCGTTATTTTCGAGCTGCAAGTAGGTATCTTCAGGCTTTTCAGGTAAGCCAGCGTATCCGGAGGCAATTCTTTATAGAACAGGTAATCGCCGGCTGTGCCGTGATA
>JAQTRT010000267.1 GCA_028711675.1 bacterium
AGACCTACCGCTCCCGGGACGGCAGGTTAAGGCTGAACAAGGATAACATTGCCGGGATCAGGACAAAGTACGACCAGAAAGGGAACTGGAACGAAGAAGCCTATATCGGGACCAATAATCAGCTGAAAGAATACAGTGAATTCGGTTACGCCCTGGTCAAGCTTAAATACAATGAACAGGGACAGATGGCGGAATGGGCGTACTTTGGAACGGATAAGAACCTGAAAGAGGATAATTACGGCTGCGCCATTTACCGTTATAAGTATGACGCGTACGGCAACAGGATCGAGTACCGTTATTACGGCACAGAAGGGCAGCTCAAGGAAGACACAGACGGATTCGCCGTTGTGCAAAACAGATTCGACGAGAACGCCAATATCGTGGAATGGCGGTACTTCGGGATCGATGAACAGCTGAAAACGGACAATTACGGAATACCCGTCATCCGTTATCAATATGATGAAAAAAGGAATGTGCTGGAACGCGCTTATTTCGGGAAGGATGAAAAGCCGGCAGAGGATATCGATGGTATATCCCGGGTAACTTATCAGTACGATCAGGAAAGCAAGCTATTGGAGGACAGGACCTTCGGCCTCGACGGGAAACTAAAACCGGATAAGGACGGTATTGCCATCATTAAATACGAATATAATAAAGAGGGCAAACAGATCGAGAACAGGTATTACGGCCCGAATGAAAAATTAAAGGAAGGTAAATTCGGGATAGCTGTCATCCGTTACAAATATGACGCCAAGGGGAACCAGATCGAGATGCGTTATTTCGGCGCTGACCTGAAACTGAAGGAGAACACGTACGGCGTGGCTGTCATCAAATACGAATATGATTCCCAGGGGAATTTCCTGAAGAGCATTTACCTGGACAAGAAGGAACAGGAAATAAAAGCCAAGCCTGAAGACCAAGGCCAGGACCAGGAAAAGGACGAAAGGGACTAGCGCGGCGGCGGTATTTACATTTTTTCGGTTTGTGAAGCCGAGGTTTCAGCAGGAGGCTAAAACCGGGCGTAACCCTCGGAGGGCACCATGGATGGGGCGCGAGAATGAGAAAAAATGAACAATCATAAGACCTACCCCTTCTTTTTTATTGAAAAAATTTTTCCAGTATATATATTCAATCGCTATGCCGGAAAAAGAGAACAGCCAGGCCATGACCCCCATGGTCAGGCAGTATAATGAGATCAAAAAAAACTATAAGGATACCATCCTTTTCTTCAGACTCGGTGATTTTTACGAAATGTTCTACGACGACGCCGTGATTGCTTCGCGTGAGCTGGAACTTACGCTCACAGCCCGCAACACCGGCGACCTGGCCAAAATACCCATGGCCGGCATACCCTTTCATGCCGCGGACAATTACATCAACCGGCTTATTAAAAAAGGGCATAAGGTGGCTATCTGCGAACAGGTCGAAGACCCCAAACTGGCTAAAAAACTGGTAAAAAGAGATGTGATCCAGATCATCACACCGGGCACGGTCACTGATTTTGCCATGCTCAACCAGAAGAGCAATAACTACCTGATGAGCATCAGCATGGACAAGGAAAGGATTGCCCTGAGCCTGGCCGACCTTTCCACCGGTGAATTCCTCTGCACCGAGAACAGGGATGAACCTTATCTGAAATTCCTGGAGAATGAGATAACCCGGCTCAATCCTGTGGAGGTCATCATCCCGGAAAAGGTCTTCAATGAAGATAAAAAACTCCGGGACCTTTTTTCCCTTTACAACGGCATCCTTGTGAATAAATATTATGACTGGTGCTTTGAACCCGGTTATGCCAGGAACCAGGTCCTTGAACTTTTCAATGTTAAATCCCTTGACGGGTTCGGGATCGACAACAAGACCCTGGTCATTTCCGCGGCCGGCGCCCTGGTCCATTACCTGAACGAGACCCAGAAACAAAGCGTCCGGCATCTGGACCGGGTCAAGCTTTATTCCTCCGGCGATTTCATGGAGCTGGACAACGCCACGGTCCGGAACCTGGAACTGATCAGGAACCAGTTCGACGGTTCCAGCGAGCATACCCTCTTCTCTGTCCTGGACAGAACCCGGACACCCATGGCCGCCCGGCTTATGAGAAAGTTCATCCTCGAGCCGCTGACCGATAAAGAACGCATCAAGGCCCGGCTCGACCACGTGGAATATTTTTTCAACGACAATTCCTTACGCCATTCCCTCAGGGGACAACTGGCCAGGATCAACGATATCGAAAGGCTGGGCTCGCGCATTGCCCTGAAAAAAGCCAATCCCAGGGACCTGGCCGGACTGAAGAACTCGCTGAAGATCAGCAATGAGATCAAGGACCGGTATAAGGGGACCGGGGAATTGGCAAGCCTGATAAGCCGGCTTCCCGATACTGCGGACATGACCGGCTTGATCGAAAAATGTCTGGTGGACGAGCCTCCCCTGCAGATCGGGAAAGAACAGGTCATCAGGACAGGGTTCGATCCTGAACTGGACAAGTACCGGAGCGCCGAAAAAGAAGGCAAGGACTGGATCCTCAGCCTCCAGCAGGAAGAGATAAAAAAAACAGGCATCAATTCACTTAAAATTAAATACAACCAGGTCTTCGGTTATTACATCGAGATCAGCAAACCCAACCTTCACCTCGTGCCTGCTTCCTATATCCGGAAACAAACGCTGGTAAACGCGGAACGGTTCACATTCCCCAGGCTTCAGGAGTACGAAGAGCTGATACTGAGCTCCTCGGAAAAAGTACTGGAACTGGAGCACCGCATCTACAACGGACTGCTCGACAAGCTTATCCTGGACCTGAACAAGATCAAGGCCGCGGCTGGCGCAATCGCCGAGCTCGACCTTTATTCCAGCCTGGCCGAGACCGCGGTCACCTATAATTACTGCAGACCGGTAGTGAACAGTGAGGACCGGATCATGATAAAGAACAGCCGGCACCCGGTCATTGAACGGTCCGTGAAAGAAGAGGCCTTTATCCCCAATGACATCCTTCTGGACAACACCGAGAACCGCATCCTCATCATCACAGGTCCAAACATGGCCGGCAAGTCCACATACCTGCGCCAGGCGGCGCTCATCACACTAATGGCCCAGACCGGGAGCTTCGTGCCTGCGGAAAAAGCCGAGTGCGGCATCGTGGATAAGATCTTCACGCGCATCGGCGCGTCGGACAATATCACCAAGGGACAGAGCACGTTCCTGGTAGAAATGAACGAAACAGCCAATATCCTGAACAATGCCACGGCTAAAAGCCTCATTATTATGGACGAGATCGGACGCGGGACATCCACATATGACGGATTGTCCATTGCCTGGTCCATCATTGAATATATCTATGACCAGTCGAACGTAGGAGCTAAAACCCTCTTTGCCACGCACTACCACGAACTCACGCAGCTTGGCAGAAAAAAGGGGATCAGGAACTATAACATCCTTGTACGGGAATGGAACGACACAATCATATTCTTACGGAAGGTGGTTGAAGGCAGCGCGGACAGGAGCTACGGCATCCAGGTGGCCCAGCTGGCCGGGATCCCGAAAGAGGTTATCACCCGGGCCAAGGAGATCCTTCTTGATCTGGAAGCCGATAATGTAAAAGACCTTATCATTTCCCAGTCGGACCTGAAAGACGGGACCGATCCCCAGCTCAATCTGTTCCAGGTGAGCGTGATCAATCCCGTGGAATCGGAGATCATCCAGGCCCTGAAGAGCGTGGACCTGAATACGCTGACGCCGATCGAGGCATTGAACATACTTAATTCCATCAAGGACAAGCTGAATTTACTGAACAGGAAAACAGGCAGGCCCGTAAACGATCAGGGACAAGAACAGAAATAAAGGAAAAAGTTAATGGTTAGTTTCAAGAAAAAAAGCATCGGTTTTATTCGGATTTCTGTTTCATGAAAATTATTTTTGTGTCTTTGTGCCTTTGTGGCTGAATATTTTATCAAGGAGCATTCAAATGAAATACGCATTAGGAGTAGACCTCGGCGGTACGAATATCAAATATATGATCATCGACAATGCCGGCCGGGAGATCGACCACTTTGAGAACCTGACCGGCGCCAACGGCGGCCGCGAAGTGATCATGAAGAACATACTGGCCGGTATCCAGAGTATTCTGTATAAACACAAGGACAAGAAGATCCAGGGCATCGGTATCGGCTCACCCGGCCTCATCGATGCTAAAGGCCGGGTCATCACAGGCGCGGCC
>JAQTRT010000268.1 GCA_028711675.1 bacterium
TGGGATCGTTCCTGTTCATGACCTCCCGGGCCTTGATGAAATATCTGCCGGCATTCTCAAAATCCATCTCATTATAATAAATATAACCGAGGTTGTAATCCAGGTCATGATAGGTATCCCCGTACTCCTTCACAGCGGACTCGTACAGCTGTTTAGCCTCGCCGAAATTGCCCAATTCGTAGTAATTGATGTTCGCTAAATTATAATAAGCCTGGGCAAATCCGGGATTCACGCGCATGGCCTCCTCGAACTGCTCGATGGCCAGGTTCAGCTTATTCTGGAGCAGATACACCTCTCCCAGGAAATTATAATACTTGGCCTTGGGGCTGTACTGGATGGCCTTCTGGATGTTGAAACCCGACCGGGACAGGTCCTGCCGGATACGGTAAAGCCGGGCATACTGGAAATAAGCTTCGTTATATTTTTTATCGATCTTCAGGATACGGTCCAGCGTATCCTCTGCTTTGTTAAAAAGTTCTTCCCGGTGGGAATAATCCCTGGGTGAAAAATTGATATAAAAGGAGGCCAGTTCCGTGAGGCGTTTCAGGTCATGGTATTTCGCGGCATTCTTCAGGACCTGATAATGCTGCCGTTCCACGTTCTCCAGATCCTTGTTCCAGATATAGATCGAAAGCTTGCCGTAATGGGCATAAACATTCTTTTTATCTTTTTCGATCATCTTGTTATATATCTTCAAAGCCTGGTCCTTGTCATCCTTGTTATAGTAATAGATCCTGGCGATCCTGTCCAGGGCCACGATATTGTTCTTGGAGAAAGTAAGGACTTTTTTATATTCCGAAATAGCCTCGTTATCCATTTTTTGATTTTCGTACAGGTTGCCCAGTTTAAGGTAACCCTTGATATCCTGCGGTTTGAACCGGATGTGCGTTTTGTATTTCTGTTCCGCCCTGTTGTATTTTTTCACCTGCAGGTACGCATCACCGTACCGGAGATAAGCGTCATAATAATCCTTTCGGACAGCGAGAGCCTGCTTGAAGCGCGTCTCAGCCTCGTCGAAATTCAAACTGTTGTCCGTGGAGATCAGCTGAACACCGCGGGTGATAAGGCCTTTAGCCCGGGACCTCTGGCAGGCCGGTGTAATGACCGTGGAGACGAAAAGAACAAGAAGGAACAGGACCGGGATTGCTAACCGGAGGATCGGTATGAAATCATGCCGGATGATGTCCATCAGGGAAGGTCCCACCGTCTTGCGGCCGGCATACGGTTCAGCTTCCCTGGCTTGTTTCTCCTCGATCCGGATATTCAGTTTATTCTCGATAAAGGCGCGGATGATGTTCTCTTCCTCGTTGAGCAGGAGGTAATCGAGCAGGACCAGGAAGTCCGGCCCGGGCAGGGACTCCTTTACGATGATCTGCTTGACGA
The DNA here is from genome assembly GCA_028711675.1 of bacterium. GTDB lineage: Bacteria > Spirochaetota > JAHITG01 > JAHITG01 > JAHITG01 > JAQTRT01. The sequence continues at coordinate 1,384 of JAQTRT010000268.1, forward strand.
TCTTCTGCAAGTTCGGACCGAGGGTAAGTATCTTTTTATGAATGGTAAGAACCTGCTCATCCGTCAGATCAGGCCCTTTTTCCTCTTCTTTTATTTCAGGCGTTTCAGGCACCGCTTCCGGAACCTCGGCTGCAGGGGGGAGCGGAGAAGGAGGCTGCTCCCCGGCTGCGGCTGGAATGACCTCAGGCGGGGCAGTCTCTTCCGTCACAGGAGGGATCACTTCTTCCTGTTTCGTTTCCGGCGGTGTTTCCATGATCTGCTTGCCCAGTTCATCAAGAAAGGAGAGTTCGCTGGTCGTGGGTGATTCCTGGGCCGGAGGCTCTGCCTGCGGAACAGGCGGAAGGCCGGTCTCCTGCCGGGAAAGAGGTTGTTCTTCCTTTTTTTCCTGGATCTTTTCTTCGGGAACGGCTGTTACCGGAATAACAGGGGTTTCTTCCAGCATGCCCATACCGGTGGCCGTATCCAGATCGAGTTGGGTAAGAAGTTTATTTATTTCCGCTAATTCTTTCTTTTTTTCATCAGGCATGTTTATGCTCAATTCCGTTTCTATCCATAAATTTAGAGAAATTTAATAGAAAGTCAATCTCTTTCTATAATCCATTATCGCAAAAAAAAACAAATCCTTTACATACGAAGGATGCAGCAGAAGCACTTTACTAAAATATATTTGACATTTATTTATTAAAAAGTACTTTTTTATCTGTGAAGAAAAAATCCGTATTCCTTCCTGTTTTCGCTGTCTGTCTTCTCTTGTCCTGTGAAAATCCCAATACCAAGAAAAATGAGGCTGATATCAGGGAACCCAGCGTAGCCGGCAGTTTTTATCCTGCTCAGCCCGAAGACCTGAAACAGATGATCAACGGTTTCCTGAAAGAAGTGCCTGAACCGGTACCGGGTGATCCTATCCTGGGTCTGATCGTACCCCATGCGGGTTATGTTTATTCAGGGAAAGTAGCGGCTTATGCCTACAAACAGGTGCAGGGCAAGGATTACCGGAGCGTTATCATCCTGGCCGGAAGCCACAGATATCCTCTGGACTCCCCTTCTGTTTACAGGAAAGGGAAGTTCAAGACCCCCCTGGGGCTTGCGGAGGTCGATACAGAACTGGCTGACGCGATCATGAAGAACTTCCCGGGCATGGGATCCGGAACCGAAGCCCATAAAGAGGAACATTCCATTGAAGTCCAGGTTCCTTTTCTCCAGACCGTTCTTGGAAAGGATATCAGGATCGTCCCTGTCCTGATGGGTAATATTTCAGCCGATATCCTGGACCGGCTTTCGACCGCCATTCATCAGGCCATCAAAGATAAAAGCAATATTCTCATCATAGCCAGTTCGGACCTTTCCCATTATCCTGATGACAAGAACGCAAAAAAAGCGGATACGGAAACGATCGGGCTGATCAGTCAATACAAACTGAAGACCCTCCTGGAACGGGAAGCCCGTGTCGCCGGGAGCGGGATCGATAATCTGGTCACATACCAGTGCGGCCTGGGTCCTGTCCTGACCCTGCTGATGGTCTCGCAGAAATTCAAAGAGCCTAAGGCCGATCTGCTCGAATACAAGAACTCAGGGGATGTCTCCTGGGTCAAAGAAAGAGTTGTGGGGTATGCATCTATGACAATAACGACTAAAAATTACAACAGTAATGTAAACAGTAACCCGGAGAACGGGTTCTCCCTGTCCAGGGAAGAGAAGGAATTCCTCCTTAAAACAGCCCGGCAGACCATTGAGGAATACGTGAAGAACGGAAAAATCCCGAAGATCGACACAGCCTCCGCGAACCTGAAAAAGAACGCCGGCGCTTTTGTGACCCTGAATGAGGGAAATGACCTTCGCGGCTGCATCGGTTACATCCTTCCGGTCAAGCCCCTCTACCAGACCGTGATCGAGAACGCTGTCAATGCCTGCAGCAAGGATTACAGGTTCTCCCCGGTCTCCGGGGAAGAGCTGAAAAAGATCACCATTGAGATATCGGTCCTGTCACCGCCCGTTCCCGTCAAGTCTTATAAAGAGATCATCATAGGGAAGCATGGCATGATCCTGAGAAAAGGACCCTACCAGGCTGTATTCCTTCCCCAGGTCGCGCCGGAACAGGGCTGGGACCTTGAAACGACCCTGACCCACCTGAGCATGAAAGCCGGTCTGGGACCCGACGACTGGAAAAAAGAGACTGAGTTCGAGGTCTTCACGGCCATCGTGTTCGGGGAAAAGGAATAGCCGCAGAACGTCCATGCCCAAGAAAAAAAATATTCTGGTACACACCTGCTGCGCGCCCTGTCTCTGTTTCACCCATAAAAAACTTAAAGAGGACGGATGGGACATAACGCTCTTCTGGTTCAACCCCAATATCCACCCTTTCGAAGAATACAGGAGAAGACTGGATACGCTCCGGCAATACGCGGCCCGGACAGGACTCCCGTGCCTTTACCGGGAAACATACGATCTGAAGAACTGGCTCTGCTTCACGGAGAAAGGATGGAAATCAGAGAAGAAGCTGAGATGCGGATTATGCTATGAATTAAGACTGAGGGAGACCGGCCGGATGGCCCGGGAAAAAGGATTCGACGGATTCACCACCACGCTGCTCTACAGCAGATATCAATTCCATGAGGATATCAGGTCTCTGGCGGAAAAAATCGGAGAGGAACAAGGGGTTGAATTCATATACTCCGATCTCAGGACCGGATGGCAGGAAGGCATCAGGATCTCGAAAGAAATGGGATTATACAGGCAAAGATACTGCGGATGCATCTTCAGCGAAACCGAAAAAGGATAAGGACTTCAGGCTGTCTTCCTGATCCGTTTCATCAGAC
>JAQTRT010000025.1 GCA_028711675.1 bacterium
GTATGCCACAGCGCCCTTTCCCCTGTCTTTTAGCCGGACTGTGACCACTTTATTACTGTGAACCTGTTTTAAGGTGATGACATGGCGGGGAGCTATGTCCAGGAGTCTGAAGAACATCTGCCTGTTCTTGAGAACATTCTTCTTATTATCTTCAGTATGAAGACCCAGGTTCAGGCTGGTATAAGGTCCGGAGCTTTTTCCGCCTTTCCGGAAACTGATCGCGGCAGACACGCCGTACCGGGTAAATGCCGGAAAAGTGCCGTAATACAGACCTTTCTTTTTTTTGATCTGGAATTCCATATTTTATATCAAGAAGAAAAAACAGGATTTTCAACTGTCGCAGGGCCAGAACTCAGATTACAATCCGGCTTTAATGATCCTGATGAAGCTGTCTGCCACGATACTGGCGCCGCCGATCAGGCCGCCGTCTATATGTTCCTGCTTGAGGAGGTCTTCGGCATTCTCGGGTTTCATGCTGCCGCCGTACAGGATAAGCATCTTCCCGCTGATAGGATCATTGTACAATCCGCTCATCAGGCCCCGGATGAACCGGTGCACCTTATTGGCATCATCCGGCGTGGCATTCTTGCCTGTGCCGATGGCCCATACAGGCTCATACGCGATAACGATCTTTCCGCAGTCCGGTTCCGGAATATCCGTGAATGCACCGCGCACCTGCGTCTCCACCACTTTTTCCGTTATGCCTTTCTCCCGTTCCTGCAGGGTCTCGCCCACGCAGATAATGGGCTTCAGCTGGTTCGCTAAAGCAGCTTTTACCCGTTTATTCACTGTCTCGTCCGTTTCATGGAAATACTGCCTTCTTTCACTGTGTCCGATGATCACATATTCACACCCGGCCGATCTCAGCATGGGTCCGGACACTTCACCGGTAAAAGCACCGCTCTGTTCCCAGAAAATGTCCTGGCCGCCCAGTTTGACCTTCGTGTTCCTGATGATATCCGCCACAGCAGTCAGGGACGTGAAAGGAGGGCATATCAGGATTTCCCTCGCGGATATATCCGTGACGGACTGGGCGATCTTCCTTGCCAGTTCAAGGCTCTCCGGGACCGTTTTATTCAGTTTCCAGTTGCCCGCGATCAGTTTATGTCTCATGTTTATTTATCCTCCAGACAGGCGATACCGGGCAGGACAATGCCTTCAAGGAATTCCAGCGAGGCTCCTCCCCCGGTCGAAATATGCGTGATCTTTCCGGCGAGTCCGAATTTATTGATGGCTGCCACAGAATCACCGCCGCCGATGATGGTCGTGGCCTTCATGCCCGCGATGGCCTTGGCGATCTCATGGGTCCCTTCGGCAAAGGGCTCGATCTCAAAGATGCCCATGGGGCCGTTCCAGAAAATGGTCTTGGCCTCCTGGAGCTTTTTCTTGAATAATTTTATGGACTTAGGACCGATATCCACACCTGCCATATCGTCCGGCATCTTATTCACTTCAACGACCTTGGTCTTGCCGTCCGCGGCTATTTTGTCCGTTACCAGGACATCGACCGGGAAGATAAGCTCTTTTTCGTCGTTCTGGGCCTTCCGGAAGATCTCAAAGGCTTCGACCTCTTTTTCAGGTTCCAGAAGGGATTTTCCCACGTTGATACCGCGTGATTTAAGGAATGTGAACATCATACCGCCGCCGATGAGCATGGCATCCACTTTCTCCAGGAGATTATTGATGACATTCAGCTTGGAGGATATCTTGGCCCCGCCCAGGACCACCATGAACGGCCTCTCCGGGTTCTTTAAAACGGACCCGAGATAATATATTTCCTTTTCCAGGAGCAGTCCGGCCACAGACGTTTTAAGGAACTTTGCGATACCGGCTGTGGAGGCATGGGCGCGGTGGGCTGTGCCAAAAGCATCGTTCACATAAATATCGGCCAGCGAGGCCAGTTCCCTGGAAAAGCCTTCGTCATTATCCTCTTCCTCCTTGTGGAACCTCAGGTTCTCGAGCAGGAGGACCTCTCCGGGCTTCAGGCCCGAAGCCGCCTTTTTCACATCAGCGCCGATACAGTCATTGACCTTTTGGATCTCAAATCCGAGCATCTCGCTCAGTTTCGCGGCCACCGGCGCAAGCCTCATGCTCTCATTTACTTTTCCCTTGGGCCGGCCCAAATGGGACATGAGGATCAGGGAAGCGTCCTGGGAAAGAATATATTTAATGGTCGGCAGTGTCTCTTTGATCCGTGTATCATCCGTTATCTGAAGGCTGTCATCCAGAGGCACGTTGAAGTCAGCCCGCATGATCACCTTTTTATTCTTGAGATCGATATCCTTCACGGTCTTCTTACTGATCATAATCATCTCCTATAGAATATATAGTATCGTTCATAACCAGAACAGATATATCATCAAAACAAAAAATTTATGACAGGATTAACAGGATAAATTTTCCTGTTTACACACCTGCCATTTTGGCCAGCAGTTCCGCGGTCCTGCAGGAATATCCCCATTCATTATCATACCAGGATACGATCTTAAAGAACCTCTTCTCGCCCTTCAGGTTATTCTGCAGGGTAGCCAGGGAATCATAGATAGAGGACCGGTCGTCATGGATAAAATCAGTGGAGACCACTTCATCATCCGAAACACCCAGGATCCCCTTCAAGTAGGTCTCTGACGCTTTTTTCAATAATTTATCGATCTCTTCAATGGAAGTATCTTTTACGGAACGGAAGGTCAGGTCCACGACAGACACGTCCGGGGTCGGTACACGGAAGGACATACCGGTCATTTTTCCTTTCACGGCCGGGATAGCTTCACCCACGGCCTTGGCCGCGCCTGTGGTGGAAGGGATAAGGTTGATGGCTGCCGCGCGTCCGCCTCTCCAATCCTTCTTGGAAGGCCCGTCCACTGTCTTTTGTGTTGCCGTATAGGAATGGATCGTGGTCATCAAACCGGTCTCGATCCCGATGCCTTCCTTGATAAGCACATGCACGACAGGAGCCAGACAATTCGTGGTACAGGAAGCATTGGACACGATATTATGCTTGGCAGGGTCATATTCCTGATCGTTCACGCCGATAACGATGGTCTTCACTTCCCCTTTACCCGGAGCAGAGATCAGTACTTTCTTGGCACCTGCGGCCAGATGGCCTTGTGCCTTCTCAGAATTGGTAAAAAGACCGGTTGACTCGATCACGTATTCAACGCCCAGTTCTTTCCAGGGAAGCTGGGAAGGCTCTTTTGTGGCCATGATGCACTTGATCTTGTGGCCGTTCACGATGAGGACATCATCAGCCTCAAGGTCAGGCTTGGATTTCTCGGTCGTCAGAGTGCCCTTGAATTTACCGTGGATGGAATCATATTTCATCTGATAAGCAAAATATTCGGCGTCCGTGCTGACATCAACCACAGCCACGACATCCAGTTTTTTGCCCAGAAGGCCTTTATCTACCATAGCGCTCAGGACAAGGCGCCCGATACGGCCAAAACCATTAATAGCAACTTTAACTGACATTGTTTCTCCTCCTTAAAAATCATTAAAATCAAGAGTATATATACTAAATGATATTTTATTGTCAATAGTTTTTTTAACTGTATTACCGCAAAAATTTAAATCAAAGGATAAAGAAGAAGCCGGGAAGAAAAAACACGCTTTTTTTAATGTTAATGCGTTCTATTCTGTCTCAAGTGTATTTTTATTATATTTAAAATTGTTCAACAGGAATGAAAATTCTTTCAAGCCCTTAAGACAAATATCCAGCCTGTTGATATCCCTTGAAAGAATTTTGATCATTTTTTTATATTTTCCCATTTTTTTCTCCTTATATCATGACTATATATTTATACTTCGCTATGGCCAGCAGGATCCGGTTCGAGATCAATGAATGACTTAACAAGGAAGGAAAAGGATTCAGTTTGATGTTCGAGACCAGAAAGACCAGAAGAGAAACCACAACAATACCTTTGGCCAGGCCAATGACCATTCCCAGGAATTTATCGATCCCGTTCAGTTCGGTCTCCCGGGTCAGATGGACCAGGGATTCCTTGATGATCTTTCCTATAATATAAAAAGCAGTGAAAATGATGAGAATAGATGTTATTTTAAGCACCAGGAACTTTCCGGAAAGAAAATCAAGATAAGGCATTAACCAGGGTGACAGGATATAGGCCAAATAACCGCTGACCCCGATAATGACCAGGGTTAAAGCCTCATCCAGGAATCCATCCCTGTAGGAATGGAGCATAAAGATAAAAAGCATGAATACTATGATAATATCCAGGATATTCATACTTTATTATCGTAAATTTTAAAAATTGCTGAATGGGGACGGTGCTTGACATTTTGACATTTTCCATTTATTTTAATATTAATCCATAAAAAGCTATAAAAATAAATGTTTTACTATAATAAAAATTATCAACTGACAGAAATGTCAAAATGTCAAGCACCGTCCCCACTTATTTCATAATACCCTGTTTCCAGGTCTTGGAGAAAGTCCCGGAACCATCCGTATATTCACCTTTCACTTTAAGCAGATAAACACTGTTCACAACATTCACTCCCATATCGTTCTTGCCGTCCCAGACCACGGCACGCGAGCCCTCATATAATACTCCGCCCTGGAAGACCACATCTTTCACAAGGTTACGGACCAGTTCACCGGTAATGGTATAAATCTTGATATTCATCCTTGCTGTTTTTTCCATATAGAACTTGATCTTGACCGTGTAATCCTTTACATTGGCCGGATTCGGATAGGTCAGGAACGATTCTTCGAAAGTCTTTGCCTGATAATCACCCATCAACCCGTATATGGAAAAATGGCCGATATCCCCCACGACCCGGTTATTGGCCGTATCTACAAGGGAATCCTCGACCAGCAGCCATTCGGTCCTGGTCTCATCCAGGTAATATAATCTCAGCTTGCTCTCATCGATATCGGTATTGTCCACCTTGCCGTTATTATCCGTATCCGGATAGCTTATATAGATCCTGGCATTTTTCAGTAATGCGCTGATGCCGGTCAGGTTCCGGTTATGGGCCAGGATCTCTTTGTATGTATTATAACCGGATATGATCCGCAGATAACGGTTATTTTCCACTTTAGAATTAGCTGCGCTGATGGCGGCACTGGCTGAGGGCGACGTCGTCTGGAACCGGACATACGCGTCATCCGGCAGGACTGCGGGATCGATGACCAGTATACCCGTATTGTCCGGTGTCGTGACCTGGCCTCCCACGGTATCATCGATCAAGGTCGTGTAGAGGCTGTAATAAGGTACGGCGAACTGCGCCATAAAAGGATTGTCGACCAGTTTAAAACCGTTCGTAGCGCGGATATTCGTATTGATCTCGATCCAGTACTGTTTCAGTATCTCGGATTGCGACAGGCCCGGATTGACCGTAACGGCAGTACGGATGATCCCGCCATTCGTATTAGTGGCATAGCTCAGCGTGATAGCGAGTGGATTATTGTCCGAATCGTAAAATGTGATATTAGAGGCCACGGAATCCGGGACCAGGACCTGGGCGAATATGATCTGGAGGTTGTTGAGCTCGCTGACCGTATCGTAACTGTTCTGCACGACGTTCATGGACAGAATGTACGGATTACCGGGCATGAAATAAACCGGCCCTTCCGTATTCAAGTCATAGATTCCGTTCTCTTCCACGCTCACGTTCACCGTTTCGGCCGTATTATCCCTGATGAACAAGGTTACGACACCGGCATCCGCATAACTGAAATTATACTGGGCTGTACCGTTGGCATTGGTGGTTAAAACCCCGAGTCCGGACCTGTTGGTCCAGTCAATAGAGGCACCTGTACCGGAAACGCCGATGGAAATAATACCGCCGTACTGGTCGATCAGAGGATAAGGGATACTGTCATTGGTGGCAAAAGCCTGCACAATGACCTCACCCCACTCTCCCGTGTAATAATTGGTCTTATGGGAGATGACGAAGTACGCCACCGGTTCATGGACCATCTTGGTCCGGCCGTATCCATTGCCCAGGGCAAAATTGGTCACAGATGACCCGGCTACGATATATTTCACAGAGAAGGAATTACTCAGAAGGGTCTTCAGGCCCTGGCTGTTGGTCATGTACTTATGCGTGAAGGTGATGAGATAATTGCTCGATGTGTTCTTCGGGATGTTCAAGCCGGAGAGGTTGCTGAACATGATCCAACCGGATAAAGGAGTGCTGTTGGTGGCAACAGCCCTGTCTGCCGCATCCAGGGTCCCTGTCAAGCCATGGTCGCAGTACAGGATAAGACCGGTAAAGTTCGTATCAACGGCCAGGTTGGTATATTCCAGGAAGAGGCTGATCCTTGACAGGTTGATATTAGTGAACGTATACGCGTCCACACGGATACCGGCCAGTTCCCTGTTGGTCTGGGCTGCGTGTTTCAGCCATGCATTGTTCCAGGCTAAACCGGAATGCGTGTTGGATGCCAGGACCAGGCCCGTGATCAGCACGGACCGGTTCGTCGAATACCAGCTTTCATTGGTGTACGGCGAGCTGGCGTCCAGTGCTGTTACGTAATAATTATCATACCCTCCTGACGTGGTGTCCAGGAAATCCGTGGCTGCGGTCACGCCTATCACGGAAGAACGGCTCAGGTTGGAGTAACCGGTCTCCTCGGTCCTGTAAATAAAATAACGCGAGGCGCCGGAAGAGCTGTTCCAGTTCAGCGCCACCTGGTTGCCGTTGGTCACCTTGGCCGTCAGGCCTGTTACGACCGGCGGTCCATCGATATCAGCGTTGGGAGCGATATCGAACTCGCCGAAAAGACGGTACGGCAGGAAAAAGACGGGTCCTGAAGTCGTCACGATCTTTTTCCTGATATTGCTCACGATGGTCGTCCCGAACCAGTTCGAAAGAGTGGTATTAGCTGTCAATGTTCCCATATTGGTGATATTGAACCGGGTATTAAAGCACAGGTTGTTCTTATGCAGCACCGTGACGACGCCTCCCGGATGCGTGACCACCAGGCCGTTCAGGTTGGAACTGACGGTATTGGCACTGATGTAGTTCATGCTGTTATCGTGGAACAGGATGCCGTTGGTATTGTGGACGATCCGGTTAAAGGAAACCGTATTACCAAACGTCATTCCTGACCCGTTCTCGAACTGGAGCCCCTGGAGATTATATTTGAACCTGTTGTTCAGGACCAGGTTGTCCTGGGCGTAGAAAAGATAAAGGCCCGTATTATTGTTCAGGATATTATTATTGGTGAATGTATTGGACCTGGACCATTCCGTAAGCAGGACGGCATTGCCGTTATTGGTGAACGTATTACCGGCTATGTACACATTCGTAGTCAACACAAGCCTGATACCCGTGTTGTTGCCGTCCAGCCGGCAGTCGACCAGCGAAGCGGCATAAGAGTTATCAAGCACCGCTGCATTGGAGAGCTGGGTGGTTATCCTGTTCCCGGCCATTCCGATCTTCCGGGTTCCGTATAAATAAATGCCGTACAATCCGTTATCGATGTTATTGCTGATAACAGCCGCGTTCGTGGCGAACTGCAGGTAAAGGCCGACATTGCTGTTGGAGAAGATCCTGTTGTTCCTGATGTTAAGGCCATCGCATTCATCACCCGGGGCGGAATACACCACGATGCCGCTGTAGTTGGTGGCCACATTGTTGTTCCGGATAAGAGTAAAATCGTTGTTCTGGTAGAGTAAAATACCGTTTGTAGAGCCGGATATGATATAATTATCCGTGATCTCGTTATACCGGCAGTTGGTCTTTATCACGATGCCGTAACGCATGTTGTCATAGATGTAATTCTTCCGGATCTTGTTGGAATCCGCGTTATTGCCGTCCAGGTAGATCCCGAGAAGACTGTTTTCATAGACACTGTTCTCCGAGAAGGAATTGCTTACACAGTTCCCGGAAAAGATAAAACCGCAGACCGAATTGCCGAACAGTTTGTTATTGGAGAAGACCGTGCTCCGGCTGTTGTCCACGCGGCTGCCGTTCGTGTTCCCGTACAGGGAGTTGTCAATAATATAGTTATGGTCATTGGTCCCGTCCAGCCTCAATCCCGTGATCTTATTGGAATACATCATGTTGTTCATGAGGTAATTATTCCGGGCCGGTTCATCGTTCCCCCTGAGATACAGGCCGTTCAGGCTGTTCCTGTAGATGCGGTTGCCCCGTATCCTCGAATCCTGCAGGTTAAGCAGGACCACGGCCTGGCCCTGGATATCATGGAAATCGTTGCTGTAGACCGATATATTCCTGTTGTTGTTTGTATTGATCTTAAGAGCCGTGGCACCGGCGCTGCTGATACTGTCATAGACCGTGTTCTTCCGGATCATGCTGTTGCTTGTGCCGGTCATCAGGATATTCTGGTAATTCCCGCGCAGGACATTGCTGTAAACAACAATATTATCCGATAACACGAATTCCGCGGCGATAAGATCATTGCTGACCCACAGGTTATGGTTCAGGACCGAGCCCGACGCATTCTTGAAGAAAGCGCCCTGTACGTTATTGGTCACAATAAAACCTTCCAGCTTTAAAGAATAACCATTGCTTACGATGATGTTGGTTCCGCCTCCTGATGTAAGCCTGACCGGGCCCAGAACACGGTTGGTCCACCAGTCGAAAGTTCCCAGGACCAGATTGGTGGCTGTGGTTGTAACAGGCGACAGAACGATCCTTTCATTGTAAGTTCCGCCATAAAGCACTTCCAGGACATTGTTATTGCCTGCATTGGAAACAGCTGACATGATGGTCGGATGATACGTATTTTTGGTAATATTCCAGACAATGTTCGAGAGAGTAACGGTTACCCTTATCGTCCGGGAGTACCAGGATTCATTGGTACAGGAAGAACCGGCCGGCGGTGCCGGATCATCCATGGCCGTGATATGATAATATTGTGTGCCGATGGGCTGGTTAAAATTGGTGATATTGGTCACGGAAACCGAACTGATCTGGGTAGAGAAGCTGGCCGGGGATAAATTCGACCACAGGGAGGAGTTGGTGCTCCTGTAAACGCGGTATTTGGTAAAATCGGCGCTGGCCGTGCTCTGCCATTTCAACACGACATCATTATTATTCACCACGTATCCCGTAGCCCAAGTGATACGCGGCATATACGCCGTGTCGGCGCCAGGCTGGATATTAAAAGGTCCGAAAAGCCTGTACGGGATTGCGGAAAAGCCGAGACCCTTCAGTTTGGACCGGATCACGCCGGCCCGTGTCGTACCCCACCAGTTATTGGTCACATAGGTGGTCAGGTTGCCTGTGTTTGTGAAGTTCAAAGACTGGTTGCTGTAGATATTGTTGGCCGTAAAATCAGCGCCGATACCGGACACATCGGAATACAGGATACCGACAGGATTGGTTGTGATGGTGTTCAGGTTCACTTTCAATCCCGTTCCTTCATCCGCCAGAATGCCGTACTTTTGATTACGCGTGATATAATTATTGGAGACCACGGTATTTCTGGACCCGGTGCGGATTCGGATACCGTTGCTGGAACCGCTGATAAAGGGATTGTTGAGGATCCGGTTATTGGTACTCAGGCTGACGCAGATACCGGAAAGAGTGTTGTTAAAGATCCTGTTGTTGACAAGGACGTTATCGTGAAGATTGCCGTTGGTCAGGAAGAGGCCGTAGTTCCGGTTGGAATAAACGAGGTTGTCCTTGACCGCATTAAAGCGGGTCTCGCCGGCCCCTGTGGAATGGATTAGCACGAGGCCGGAATTCGTGTTCCGGTAAAAGTTATTATTGGTGATGACCGCAAAAGAGGATCTGTCGCAGTACAGGCCGTAACCGTTGAGATAAGCCTTGTTAGCCTCGAACCGGTTGTCATCCGCCTGGTCCAGGTATATTCCCGTCGGATTGGCCCATATGGTATTATTGACGTTGGTGTTCCCAATGCCGCCGGCGGCCATAAAATACAGGCCGTACGATCCGTTGGAACAGACGAAGTTGTCCTGGATCCGGTTGTTCTTGGTCTGAAGACCGATCCCTGCGGATGTATTCTGGCGCAATCTGTTGCCGGCCACGGTCTGGCAATCACCCTGCAGATCGAGACTGATGCCGGTCACGTTGGCATAACAGTCATTGCTCAGGATGGTATTGTTCAAAACCGCTGCGCCGTTAACCCTGATCCCGCAGAGGGTATTGGAGAAAATCGAATTCTTACAGATGAGATTTCCCCCGGTATTGTCGTTCAACAAAATACCGGACTCGTTCCCGCGGTAAATGACATTGCCTCTCACCACGCTGTTATCGCCGTCATTGAGACGGATGCCGGCATAAAGCGGATTGCCGGTATAGTTCAGGTGTATCCTGTTGCTGATCATGGAGTTCCCGTCCGCGTCCTCATTATTAACAAAGATGCCGTAATTCTGGTTCGAATAAATATTGTTATAAGCCACGATGTTGGAGCGTGAGCCGTTATCGAGCAGGACTCCGCTGTCCGGCCCGCCCTTGATGGTAAATCCGATGACCCTGCATCTCCGGGCCAGGCTGAACCCGACCACGGGGCTGGCTGCGGAAGATGCGATGATGGTATTGGTATTGACACCCTGATTGGTGAAGGAAACAGCCTGGAGCACCAGGTTGGTCTTTCCGGATATGGTCACGTTCTCATAGAAAGTATGGGGATAGACATTGATGACATTATTGTTCGACGCCGCGGTTAAAGCTTCCGTTATGGTATTATACCATACGTTCCGTGTAATATTATGCACATAGGAATCGATGGAAAGAGAGAACCATATATTCTGCTCGGGTTTTGCCTGCAGGGTTATTGAAGAAGCACAAAACAACAGAATATAAATTATACATTTTAATGATTTTACAAGCATTTTTATACAAGCATGCAATAATTTAACGGGACCACCTGGTATTAAATTAAATCGTATCATCTTAAAACCGCATAAAATCCATACACTTTTTTATGCTTCCTCGGTTCATTCCCTGTTCTATATCATAAATATGCATAAAATATGCCAAAAAAGAACAATTTTTACATTTTCAATCAATCCATTCTATTTCATATTATAAACCTCCCGCATATATTTTAATATTTCAAATAATTACACACAGAGTAGAAAGTTATAAATAAATGCAGTGCAGGGATCGCACGGCCGGCTCCTTTCAGCCGGGATACAATCCGAACCAATCCCTTGCACTACATTTACGTTTCTATCTACTCATCCGTTCAATAGGCATGAAAAAACAACAACACTGTCCTTTTCACACCTTCTTATCTTATACAAGACATCCATTCATCATGGTTTTATAGCCTGGACACGGATCCGGCTCCGATAAGGTCCAAGGCTGGAGCTCGAGGACGGTGTTATGACTCTTGTATAGAGATAAATCTTTTTCTGTATGGGCAACGTTGTGTACAGAACGAAATTCTGAGTTTGATTGTCAACAGTGAACCAGCTTGTCGGTGTTGCATTGGTCGTGACCATACAATCCACGCGGACCCTGTTAAATCCTGTCGTGTTGGTCACATCCCACACATAAGATCCCGACTGATTGGTGAAATCATTCAATTGACCGATAACCTGACACGGTAATGATCCGATATTGGACACAAAAGAGATATTTGTGGGGGACATGGCGTTAAAGGCTAAACTGCTATAGCTTAAATTGGTATTTGTCGCTATAATAGAATAGGTTCCCACCACAGCTGCTGCCTGGTAGGAATACCAGGCTTCATTGGTGTATGTCAGGGCATCATCAAGAGAGGTTACGCAATAATAGTATTTTCCTGCTTTTGGCACACCGGTATCAACATAATTTGTAACATTCTGATCATTTGTCTGCCAGATTCTCTGAGCCTGCGATAGATTGGTATAACCTCCGTTTGTTGAACGGTAAACGAAATACCGCGTAAAACCTGAAACACTGGCCGGTTTTAACCACTTCAGTGTCGCGGCGCTCACACTGGAAATGGCGGTCATCCAGGTTATCGAAGGTAATCGTACAGTATCAGCACCGGGGGTTATATCAAACCGGCCGAACAACCGGTAAGGCGTGAAATTGGAATAACCTGAATAATTGGAAATCATACTTCCGATAGACGACGCGATCGTTGATCCAAACCAATCATTGGTTATTTTAACAGGCTGGTACAGGACCATGTTCCACTGGGAATTACTCATGATATTGTTTTTTTCCATGCTCATGGTACCGGCCATGAAACGGATACCGCTGGAACTTCCCCGGATGGTATTCAGCCGGTTCTCGATCCCCACGCAAGCTACCTGGATATCGATACCGGTCTGTGTATTCGATTTGATCATATTATTTTCCAGGACAACATTGGTCGAAGCTTCATACCGGAAAAGAACACCGCTCTGGGAATTGTAAGCTATAATATTATTGACGACCCGGTTGGGCCTGGCTGCTTCAAACATCACGCCTACCGAGTTTCTATTCATAATATTATTTGTCACAACGTTATTTCTGATATTTCCCCTGTAATTGGTGGTACCGATGGATATAGCGATTGAATTGGATATTATTGTATTGGCCTGTATGTAGTTATTTTGAGGACCGCCCCACATTCCAATACCGGTATTATGATTATTGGCGATACGGGAATTATTCAGGACTCTGTTTCCATTCCCGTTAAGTATGGCAATACCGGCATAAGGACCATTCATTTTAGCGGCGTTCCTGGAAATGATATTGTCTTGAATGGTATTGCTATTGGCATTCCACATACAAATACCGCATCCCTGGTTGGTAAAGATGTTATTACTTGCCATAATAACACGCTTCGAATTGGTACCCAGCTTGATACCATGATCATTATTCGAAGCTATATAATTAAAGACAAGTGAAGCAGAAGTGGTATTGGCCAGATAAATACCGTTGCTGACGGCATTTTTGATCTTAAATCCGCCAAATTGGATATGGCTTGAATTGGTGATCGTTACCGCATTGGCAAAAGTCGCTCCATCAATAACGACATCATTGATCGGACTGGTCATATTCGCCACAACAAGGTTGGTAAACCCTGAAATAACGACAGCTTCATTATACGTTCCCCGATAAACCTCAATAGTATTGTTATTGGAAGCTTCCGCAAGAGCAGCGGTTATCGTCGGATACCAGATATTTTTTGTAACATTATGAACGTTGGTTCTTAATGATACAGATATATGGATATCCTGATAGGGCTTTGCGTCCATATGAGACGCAAAACCTATCAGGAAAACAAGAAAGATTTTAAAAAAATGTTTCATGGAACCTCCTCTTTTTATATGTTTATTTATTTTAACCAGCTGAATCAGCTGCTGATCATTTATTACCCCGAGTTAATAATAAAGCTGTTTTTTAAATACAATTTGATCTTACCCGCATAAAAAACCAGGATCTTGATCCACACTATTAGTAATATTTTTTTCATGCTCTGCTCCCGTTTTATAAATTTTCATGGGGCCCGGGCCCTTATTCTCAATCGTGACCGATATTGTCCCATCCCTGATGAAGACGCCGGGGTATGGATACGGATATAAAGGTATAATTTTTCCCGGACAGCCAGACCGGAATGAATGATGAATTCCTGCTCCTGATTCTCAACCGCGGTCCAGGAAGGACTGCTGATGTTGGTCGTGTATTCGACTGTGACCCTGTTGAATCCGCTGCTGTTAGTGACGTCCCACACGTTGGGGGCGTTGGTGAAATCGTCCGCCTGCCCCGTGATTCTGCAGGAGAGCGAACCGTCATTGGAAACGAAACAGATATTGGTGAGGGAATACGTGTCCAGCGGCATCGAATAATTCAGGTTCGTGTTCGTGGCCACGACGGAATACAACCCGACGGCACAGGCCGACTGGACGGAGTACCAGGATTCATTGGTATAGGTCAGGGCACCATCCAGGGACGTGACGTGATAGTAATAATTGGACCCGGGAGACCCCGTGCTGTCTATGAAATTAGTCGTATTCACGTCCGCGAACTGGGTGATGACAGAAGCCAGGTTCAGGTTCGTCGTCCCTTCGGTCGTGGAACGGTACACGAAATACCTGATAAAGTCCGAAGTATCAGCCGGCTTGTTCCAGATCAAAGTGGCTGACGTGACGCCCGACAGGGCAGTCATCCATGAAACCGACGGCAGCCTTTCGGTATCCGCTCCCGGCGTGATGTCGAATCGCCCGAACAGCCGGTACGGCGTGAAATTGGAATACCCGCCGTTATTGGCTACTTTACTCATGATGGACGAAGCTACTGTTGTCCCGAACCAGTTGTTCGTGATCTTCACGAACGCGCCGGAATTATTGGTGAATGCCCGGACCGAATTGTTCTGCAGGTTGTTCTTTGTGAACACGCCCAGGGTGCCTGAAGCGAACGTGACCGCCCTGCTGTTGTTCGTGATGCTGTTGAAGGAAACGGTGTTGTTTATAGAATTGTCATAATAAATTCCTGAAGGATTGCCGAGTACATTATTTCCGGTCAGGGTATTGTTTGTTGCACCGAAGAGATAAATGCCATGGAGCTGGTTGTTATAGACCTGGTTCCCTATGACCTGCTCTTTATTGCCTGCCAGCCAGATTCCATAGTCCTGGTTCGCTCCCCAGACCAGGTTTGTGCAGATATAATTGTTCGTGGCTGATGAAAGATTGACCGAGATGCCCTTGAAATCGTTGGAATAGATCGAGTTCCCTGTAACGGTGTTATGATAAGCATCTTCGTTTAGATCGATGCCCGTAAACTGATGGTTGCGGATCAGGTTGGACCTGATGACGGTATTATTGACCTGCCAGCCTATCACGATACCTGTGTTCTGTATGTCGCTCCAGATGTAGTTCGTCAGGATATAATTGTAGCAGCCTGATACGGCAAAGATCGTGACGCCGGCGCCATCATTGGAATACACGGAATTATGGCTCAGGTAATTCGAATTAGGCGTTGTTCCGCCGATTGTGATGCCTTCGTTGTTATTATGGACATTATTATACCTTACGACGCTGCTGTCCGCATCCCAAATATAGATGCCCTGAGCCTGAGTCTGACCCCAGACATTATTCGAGAATACGACAGTATTGTCTGCTGTATCCGAATTGATGAAGATACCGTTCGTACCATTCTGATAGATCCGGTTGTTGAGGAAGCTGTTGGACTGGGCCTCCCCGACCAGGTAAACACCATAACGGCTGTTCGCGTAAATCCGGTTATTATACACAACGGTTCCGGCTGCATTAGTGATCCAGATCCCGTATCTTTGGCTCAGGCCAAACAACATATTTGACCGAATGACATTTTTTTGCACTATATTACCATTAAGATATATACCGGCTACGTTATTGGAATAAATCTGATTGGCCGCAATGTAATTATTCGTCACCATACCGTTAAGGTAGATACCACAGGTGGTATTCCTGAATATCCTGTTATTATTGGTAATATAGTTCTTTGACCCGCCCCTTAAATAAATCCCGTACGGCAGGCCATAAATGGCATTTCGTGCCACAGAATTATATTTCACGCCGCTCACGTCCATCTGAATCCCGTACACACCGGTAGCCGAATAATAGATCTGGTTCGAGGAGATCACATTCGACCGGGACGATCCTGTCAGCATGATGCCATAGGGAGCATTATCATATATCTTATTGGCGTTCCTGATATAGTTCCCCGAAGCATTGGTAAGCAGGATTCCCCTGAATTGATTCTGTCCGTAGATCACGTTATTCGAAATAACGTTATAAGATACCGTGCTGCCCTTAAAAATGATACCGGCCGAGGAGTTTGAATAGATCTGGTTGCCGCTGATGACATTGGTCTGGGCCGTGTTCGAAAACGAGATGCCGCATATTTTATTTCTGTAGATCCTATTGCCGTCGATGACGTTCCTGTCCGGATCGGCAAGATAGATGCCGTAGTTCTGGTTTGAACCGAAAATACTGTTGCCAAGGATGACGTTCTCATCCGAGTTATCCGAGCCGCCGTATATCCCGCCGGTCTCATTGGAATAGATCAAAGAGTTGGCGATGGTGCTGCCGTGCACGTTATTTTCAAAATAGATCCCCCAGGTCTGGTTCTGCCAGATCCTGTTGGACCGGACGGTCGTATAATCCGGCCCGTAGAGATAGATGCCGTGGGACTGGTTACGCCAGATATAATTGGTCATCAGCGAATTGTTATCCGCATCAATGTCCGCGATCCAGATACCGAATGAGTAATTGGAATAAACGGAGTTGTGCGAAAAATAATTTCCGGTAGCGGTAAGCGCCGCATAAATACCGTAATTGCCGTGGTTACGGAACACGTTCCTGCCTATGACGTTATTGTCTCCGTACCAGAGATAGAGACCGTAAGTCTGGTCCGGTCCCCAGGCCTGGTTGCTCATCACATAATTGTTATCAACGCCCTCGCCGTTGAGGTTTATCCCGCTCGAGTAGTTTGAACAGAACGTGTTCCTGGCCAGCACGTTGCTGACGGCGCTTCCCACCAGGTTGATGCCGTTGAGGACGTTTCCCCTGATCTGGTTCAGCCTGACCACGTTCCTGTCCCCGTTGTTGATGGAGATACCGATGTCCTGAATGCTCCCCCCTCTTATGATATTGGTAATAACATAATTATTGTCAGCCAGGTCGGAATTGATATAAATCCCGTTCGACTGGTTGGACCGGATGATGTTGTTCATGATCCAGTTGTTCGTGGCCTGGCCGCGCAGGATGATGCCGTTGGTAAAGCGCGAGACCACGAGACGTGTGATCAAGACGCTGCTGGCATTGGTGATCTTGATGCCGAAATTGCTGGCAGAGGAACCGTACAGGAGCGGCATGGTATTGGAGAGCGCGGTGAACACCATGAACCCGGTGTTCCTGTTCGAGGCGATGGTCACCCTTTCGGCGTACGCCCCCGGGAACACATAGGTAGTGGCAGACGTCACTCCGGGAGCCATGCGGTTCGCGGCGCGCTGGATGGTGTGGAACGGATACAGGAACGAGCCGTTGTTGATGGTATCATTACCGGAATTGTCATCCACAAAGAACGGTCCGTTCCAGGCAGGCATGGTCATTACACCGGCCTGAACCGAATACCAGGATTCATTGGTATAAACTGTTCCGGAACCATCTGCATCATCCAGGGCTGTGATATGATAGTAATAATTAGTCCCTAAGGATACGGTACTGTCGATGAAATTAGTCGTATTCACGTTCGCGAACTGTGTAATGACAGAAGACAGGCTCAGGTTCGTTGTTCCCTCGGTCGTGGAGCGATACACGAAATATCTGATAAAGTCTGAGGTATCGGCAGGTTTAATCCACGAGATCTTGACATTCATACCATTGGTCATATAAGCCGTGACTTTTGTGATAGCCGGCAGCCTGCCGGTATCTGCGCCCGGCGTGATGTCGAACGGCCCGAAGAGCCGGTATGCTGTGAAATTGGAATACCCGCCGTTGTTGGAGATCTTGCTGGCTATAGCCGAAGCGACCGTGGTGCCGAACCAGTTGTTGGTGACCTTGACAAAGGAACCGCTCTGATTGACAAAGGATACGGCCGCATTAGTCTGCAGGTTATTCCTGCTGAAATCCAGGAAAGAGCCTGTGACAAGCCGGACACCGACCTGGTTATTGGTGATCGTATTCAGTAAGACAGAGGATATTGAGTCATCCAGTATGATACCTGAAAGGTTGCCCGTGAGACGGTTCCTGCTCACGACCGTATTCGTGGAATCCGAAAGGATGATGGCATTGGACTGGTTATTGTAGATATTATTAT